>JAOUDB010000176.1 GCA_029859485.1 Desulfuromonadales bacterium
AATGGCCACTCGGGATCGATCCAGATGGCCATAGTTTTGTCTTCCTAAATGTCTCTATCAATAAGAAGCCGGTTTTCGTCTCATATGTCGTGATTTACGAGAAATGTGCTGTCATCCAAAGGAACCAGCTTGTTTTGTAGCCGGTCTACTAGGGACACCGGAAAACAGGCAAAAGGCTATTCTCGTTTTTCACTCTGAGCTCCCCTGACAAACAGATGGAAAGCGTCCCCTTGCGCAGACCGGCGACAGTTGACTTCCCAAGTGCAGTTGTTAGAAATGTATACATGAGACAAAGTTTATATTTTGTTTGCAACCACCCTGATTCGAGAGGACCTCATGACGACCAACAAGAACCTGATCCGCTGGTACGAAGAGCTGGATCGGAGTGATGTGTCAGTGGTAGGTGGCAAGAATGCCTCTCTTGGTGAGTTGATGGCATCACTCAAGGAGAGCGGCATCCATGTACCGGCCGGTTTCGCAACCACGGCAGACGCCTACCGGCAGTTCCTGACAACCAACCGGCTAGAAGATCAGATCAGCGTTGCCCTTGCCGCTTACCGCGAACGCAAGCAATCGCTGTCGCAGATCGGCGAAGCTATCCGTCGACTGATCCTCCGCGGCACCTGGCCCGAGCAACTTGCCACGGAGATCATCAGGGCTTATCGAGAGCTTAGCCGCCGAAACGAACGTGAAGAGATCGATGTGGCGGTTCGCAGCAGTGCCACGGCTGAGGACCTTCCGGAGGCAAGCTTTGCAGGGCAACAGGAGACCTTCCTAAACATCTCCGGCGAAACCGAACTGCTCGAAGCCTGTCGCAAGTGCTACGCTTCGCTTTTCACCGACAGAGCGATCAGCTACCGGGACATCCACGGCTTCGATCACCTGCAGGTGGCGCTGTCAATCGGCGTGCAGACCATGGTGCGCAGCGACCTGGCGGGGGCCGGGGTGATGTTCACGTTGGACACCGAGACCGGCTTCCCCGACGTGGTGGTAATCGATGCCGCCTGGGGACTGGGCGAAAATGTCGTACAGGGCACCGTTAACCCGGACAACTACCTGGTGTTCAAGCCACTTCTTGCCTGGCCGGATTTGACACCGATATTGCGTAAGAAACTAGGCAACAAGGAGAAAAAGCTGGTTTACTCCCGCGCAACTGGCCACTCAACTCGCAACCTTGATACCGCCGCAAATGAGCGTCACGCCTTTGTGCTGGAGGATGCCGAAATCCTGCAGCTCGCACGCTGGGCAACGGCCATCGAACAACACTACGGTCAACCGATGGACATCGAGTGGGCCAAGGACGGAAACAGCGGAAAGCTGTTCATAGTTCAGGCCCGTCCGGAGACGGTCCAGACCCGCGGCAAGGCCGGAGTTCTGCACAACTACCATCTTTGCGAATCTGGCCGGTTGCTGCTCACCGGCCTTGCCATCGGCGAGGCAATCACCGTAGGCCCCGTTCAGGTGATCAAAAGCAGCAGCGAGATAGATCGTTTCAATGAAGGCAGCATCCTGGTCACGAGCATAACCGACCCCGACTGGGTGCCGATCATGAAGAAGGCTTCCGGCATCATCACAGACCACGGTGGTCGCACCTCGCATGCTGCAATCGTCAGCCGCGAGCTTGGCATTGCTGCAGTGGTCGGAACCAGCCACTGCACCGCCGAACTCAAGGACGGACAGGAGGTGACCCTTTCCTGCGCAGAAGGCGACCAAGGCAAGATCTACGCCGGCCGGCTCGAATTTGCCGAAGAGGAGATCCACCTCGATGAACTTCCGACTATCCGCACCCGAATTATGCTCAACCTCGCCACACCGTCAGCAGCCTTCCGCTGGTGGCGGCTGCCCTGTCGCGGGGTCGGCCTGGCGCGGATGGAATTCATCATTAACAACATCATCAAGGCCCATCCCATGGCTCTGGTAGAGTACGACCAGCTCGAGGACAAGGTCGCCAGGAAGCAAATCCGCGCACTGACACGCGGCTATACCGACAAGACTGAGTACTTCGTCGACCAACTCACCCAAGGGCTCGCGGTGATCGCCGCCAGCCAGTATCCGGAACCTGTCATCGTACGTATGAGCGACTTCAAGACCAACGAGTATGCCGAGCTGATCGGCGGTCGCCAGTTCGAGTTTGCCGAGGAGAACCCGATGCTTGGCTTCCGTGGCGCTTCGCGCTACTATAATGACCGCTACCGCGCAGGCTTCGCCCTGGAATGTGCCGCCATCAAGCGGGTCCGAGAAAACATCGGGCTGGGCAACGTGATCGTAATGATTCCCTTCTGCCGCACCCTGGACGAGGCGGACAAGGTCCTCGAGGAGATGGCAACGAACGGCTTGGTGCGTGGTGAGCAGGGTTTGGAAATCTACGTCATGGTCGAGATCCCTTCAAACGTGATTCTCGCTGAGCAATTCGCTGCCCGTTTCGACGGCTTCTCAATCGGCTCCAACGATCTGACCCAACTCACGCTCGGCGTCGACCGAGATTCGGAAATTCTCAAAGAGCTGTTCGACGAACGCGATCCGGCGATTAAAACATTGATCAGCCAGGCGATCTGTAGCGCCAAGCAGACCGGCACCAAGATCGGCATCTGTGGCCAGGCGCCGAGCGACTTCCCGGATTTCGCGGCATTTCTGGTGGAAAATGGCATTGATTCTATCTCACTTAACCCAGACAGCGTGATCGGTGTAATACGTCGACTGGCCAAGGAGGAAGAGCGACTGGCAGCAAACTAAAGCAGAATTATCACTCTGAAGAGTGCACAAGAGTAAGCCCAAGCGACAATACAGTTCTAGACTTTTAATTTTATGGCGCCGCTGAAGGTTCGATCTCGCGAACTTCTGATTTGTAGAAAAGGAAGCTACTTATTTATTCACCTGTCTTGTATTGTAGGTGCTCGGAGTGGCAGAAATACAAACTTCTTACAAACCCTGATAAACAATAAATGGCCACTCGGAGTTGATCCAGGTGGCCATCATCTTTTCTTACTAAATGTCTCTATCAATAAGACAGCTGTTTGCGTCTCGGAAGTCGTGACAAATAAGAAAAACCAGCAATCCGAAGATTGAAAGCTTTCGTGCAGACAATTACTAAGATCGAAATTGCTGTCCCATAGCTCGGAGAGTGATAGGAATTTGATCGACCTGATTTAAGCTTAAGGAGATAATTAAAAAAGGCATACGGCCATCCGATAAAACAATGGCCATATGCCTTTGGCGTCTATCATAGAGACCTTATAGCAATCATTGAGGAGTTAATATGATGGGGTAAACTGCCAAACATCATTATCAACATTTAGGTAGTTGGTCAAATCAGAGAAGTCAAAGGTCTCACGATCACCTCCAAATGTGTAAATTGACTCCCCGACAACCAATGCATCGAAATCGTATTTAACCTCCTCGGGGCCAATGGCATTCCAAGGGGGATCATTCAACATCGTCCATTGTAGACCATCTTTACTGACCCAAACATCTACGGGGTTAGCTGGCTCAAAAGGAGAATCCGGATTACTGCTCAAACCAAACCCACCGTACAGGACAAAATGATCCCGCAACACTTGAACCTGGTGACCAGGTCTTGGTGCCCAATCAGCCTCTTCAATTATTAACTCCCAAACTTCGCCATCACTAGACCGCCAGACATCGTTATAATATGGCGGACAACGAGACTCGACGGTGCAGACAAAACCATCTTCGCCACCCAAAAGATACATATACCCGTCCTTGACAACAACGGCTGCCCCAGCTCTGGGTGACCATGGAGCGCTGTCTGTAAGCTGCTCCCAGTTTTGTCCATCACTAGATTTCCACACATCATTCAGATAGACACGAATAGGTTGTCCGCCAATGATCGCAGAGTCATCATTAAATGACCCACCCATGACGAATATTTCATTTTTGTAGACAACTGCACTCAATCCCGCTCGGCCCGACCACGGAGCAGAGGCAACCATTTCTTCCCATTTGACGCCATCATTACTGCGCCATACATCGTTGAAAAACTTACTGGTTGATATGAAAGGGGGGCATGCTTCTGCTTCAGGTGGACAAAAATTTGGTTCCAGTTTGAAATTTTGGCCTCCTAAAACATACATGTATCCATTGTTGGTCACCGCTTGAAAGTAGGCTCGTGCAGGCCAGTGTGTTTCGTCGTCTGTTTGCAAAACATTTTGCCATGAGTTGCCATTGTCAGCACTTTTCCAGACATCACCCCAAATATCGCTATCTCCAGGGATAAAAGGAAAACTTGGGGGGCGTGGAGTGCGGCCGCCCATCAGGTAGAGGCTGTTGTACAGTTGAACCACTTGTAAACCAGCTCGAGGGCTCCAGTCAGCATGCTCATCTACCAACTCCCAGTCGCTGGTATCTGGAATTGATTCGTCAAAATTCAATTTCAAGAAAACCGTTGAGTTGTATTTTACATCAAGCTCCTCGGCGTTCGCTTTGTTCCAGAACGCCTCAAGGTCATAGGTATCCTTTGTGGGTAACAATAGCTTGTAAGGCCCAGTGAAATAGCATTTTGCCAGCAAATCCTCAACACAGCTTGTCTGACAAGTTTCAAGAACCACATCGTCATCGCACCATTTGGCACAGAAAGAGTCTGCTTCTAATTCTGATACCGGATCATCGGCTAAAGCAACAGTAAGCGACACTGGGTCACCTTCTGGTTCAGCATTGTAATAAGCTGCTATTTTAACAAGGGGTGCCTGCAATTTCTCACAAATGCCTCCTTGTGTTTGAACAGGAGCGGCGACAATACCGTCAATATAACCTTCTGCAATATCAATCCACTCGCCTTTGATGATGCGTATACCGGTAGGCTTCAGAATATACTTGTTTTTCTTCGTTCCATTCCCTTTGTTCTCATTGTGTACAATCGCTTTGGACGGGTCAAAATCTATCGACACCTGAACATAGTCATCGTCTTTATCGACACAAAAATCGTTCGGGGTTAGAATTTTTATTCCTGATTGTTGACCGCTTGGGGTTTTTAGTAGATATGGTAATGGGTCATTTTTTTCTACAACGTAGTTGCAAAATGGTCCTGAACAAATGGTATCGCCCTCAGCGGCTAAAATCATGCGAATTTGATTGAAACATACAGGATCGCCATTCTCGGGCAGGTCAATCTCAATGTCTTCGAGAGGGAGAGTCGCCTCCTCTGGAAAGTCCAGGACATTTATTGTAATGGGTAGTTGATCAAGATCATTGGAGCCATAATAAACCGTGTCAGAATTACTGGAGACAATCCCAATCTCTTTTATCGTCAGAACAACTGAATTAAAAAGAGTCTGATTGTCGGTGAGGGAAACTGAAACCACTCCAGTTGAAAAGGCTGTTTCTGGCGTAGAAGACGCTGATGTCTCTGATGAAGCAATTCCGGATGCATCCGAAGAAGTTCCGCCTCCACCACCGTCTCCACACGCGCTTAGTAGAAAAAAAGGCAAACCTAATATGAAAAGTCCAAACAAAAACCTCTCTCTGATCGACCGCATAGAATCCTCCCGACAAATAATCGATGCACTAGAGTTCTATGACCCCACCAAGGATATTAGAAGTTCGCTTTGGTCACACCCATTTATAGATTTGTAACTAACTCACCTTACCACCTGAAAAAGAAATTACAATTTAGAGACGATTTGTAGTTGTCTTTTTTTCTCAATTACTTAGTGCCGGAGAATATCTTTAACATGTTAAGAATCTACTGGTTAAATTTGCGAAGTTTTTACAACCAGCATATCTGAGGGAGACCTAGAATTTCGTCCAGAAGGATTTTTATGTCAAAAACAGATTAGAAGGGCTGAGTGCTGAAGGCCCTGATATTTAAGGATGGGTTTGTGGGAGATATAGCTTTCAACAGTAAGGATGGGAGATTTGCTAAAAGTCCTCTCGCATTGTTTTGATGCGTGAGAAGAGGCGTGTTTGAGGTGTTTAC
>JAOUDB010000177.1 GCA_029859485.1 Desulfuromonadales bacterium
CCGTGCAGCGCCTGGATATTGCCGTACTTGACTTCGAGATTTTCAACTTGCAGCAGCATCAGATTACATCATCTCCCAGATATGCGGTGATAACCGCGGGATGGTTGCGAATTTCTTCCGGTGTGCCTTCGGCGATTGTCTGGCCGAAGTCGATGACCTTGATATGGCTGCAAAGCTCCATGACCACGTCCATGTGGTGTTCGATCATCCAGATGCTGACATCGAAATTTTCGTAAATCCAGCGTATCAGCCGGATCAGATCTTTGACATCATGCGAATTGAGGCCGGCAGCTGGCTCGTCGAGCAGCAGTAGTTTCGGATGGGTCGACAAAGCGCGGGCTATCTCCAACTTGCGCTGGGTGCCGTAAGGCAGGTTCTTCGGAAACTCATTTTTAAAGCGTTGCAGATCAAACACCTCAAGCAGCTTTTGCGCTTCCTGTTCGATTTCTTCTTCCCGCTGCTTATATCGTTTGGTGCGGATTACACTGTGGAAGAAGCCATAACCGAGCCAGTAATGCTGGGCGACGCGGATGTTGTCGAGCACTGTCATGTCGTTCCAGAGTCGAATGTTCTGGAAGGTGCGGGCAATGCCGAGCGCGGTCACTTTATGCGGTTTGAGGCCAGCCGTTGGTTTGCCGCCAACCAGGATTTTTCCCTCAGTCGGCTGGTAGAAGCCACTGGCCAGGTTGAAGACCGTGGTCTTGCCGGCGCCGTTGGGGCCGATCAATCCAGTCAGTTTCCCCGGCATCAATTTGACATTAAAATTGTCAACCGCGGTCAGGCCGCCGAAGCGTTGCGTCAGCCCGTTGATTTCGAGGACCGGCGCATTATCTGTCTGTACTTGTGTCTGTGCCATTATTTAAACCTGTAAAATTTCTTCAACTTGGGGAAGACATCTCCCAATTCCCGGTTGCCCATGATTCCTTCGGGGCGAAACTGCATGACAATGATCAGCATCAGCGGGATCATGACCCATTTGATGACGCCTGCCGAGGGTTCCCAGTCGGGAAACATAAAGGTGACAGGTGAGAGCAGGCCGTCGATGATTGCCTGGGAGCGGAGCACTTCCAGCAAACCGGTGAAGATGATGGCGGAAATGACAGCGCCAGAGAGAGACCCCATGCCGCCAAGATAGACCATGACCAACGCCTCGGTCGATTTGAGAATGTTGAAGGACTGCGGATTCACGTAGCCGATGATGTGTGCGTAAAGTCCACCAGCGCATCCTGCCAGCCCGGCAGCGACCATAAAGTTAATGATTTTGATCTTGTTTGTGTTGACGCTCATGATCTCGGCCGCCACCTCGTCCTGGCAGATGGCGTTGACCCCTTTGCCGTATGTGGAGGAGATGAAGCGCCGGATCACCCAGACCGTGAAGATGGTGAAATTGATGACCCAGAAAAGCATCCATGGACCATCGAAGATGTCGATCATCGCCCATGTGGTATCTTTCATCCCCTGAAAACCGCGCGAACCGCCGACGAAGTCCAGATTCTCTATGGCCGAGATGATCATGTAGTTGACGGCAATGGAGATGATCGCCAGGTAGTCGTCGCGGGTCTTGAAGGATGGCACCGACACCAACAGCGAGGAGACGGCAGCCACCGCACCGCCGATCAGCAGGATGATGGGGAAAACGATCAGTACTGAGGCCGCCGGCAGCAGAGGTTCTCCGAACTTAGTGCCGAAGCAGAACACCGACAGGATCGAGGAAATATAGGCACCTATGCACATGAAAGCCGCGTGTCCACAAGTGAATTCGCCCATGTTGCCGTTGACCAGGTTCAGGCTGGTGGACATCATGATGTTGATGCCGATGGTCATGATGACAATTTGGATGTAGCCGTCGATGATGCTGAAATGAGCGGCGAACAGGAGCCCGATAGCGAAGACGACCAGCAGCATGTTGAGAGAGTATTTTTTCATATCTTTATCTCCCAACCTATATCTTGGTTGACTGCGGAATGCCGAACAGCCCGGAGGGCTTTATCCACAGAATCAGCAGCAGGATGGTGAAGGCGAACAGGTCCCGGTAGGTCGAGGGGAAGACCGAGACCACGCCCACCTCGATGAAGCCGAGCAGGAAGCCGCCGACAAACGCCCCCTTGATGTCACCGATGCCGCCAACCACTGCGGCGATAAAAGCCTTCCAGCCGATCAGCATTCCCATAAACGGCTCTAGAACCGGATAGCTCATGGCGAACAGTAGTCCGGCCAGACCGGCAAACCCTGAGCCGAGAACAAAGGTGACGACGATGATGTTGTCGACGGGAATGCCCATTAGCGGGATGGCAAACTTGTCATATGAGATGGCGCGCATTGCCATCCCGACCCGCGTACGGGTCACCACCCACTGCAGAAACAGGAAAACCAGAATAGCGGTCACAATCACCATGACCTTCAGGTTGGTCAGGGTGATGCCGCCAATATTCCAAATCTGTTTTTCAACCAGTTCGGGAAACTTCAAACGGCTTGCACCAAGCATGGCCAGGTTCGAGTACTCAAGGACCAGACCGCACATCAGTGCAGTGATGACCACGTAGAGCCGGTGTGCGCCTTTGCGCCGCAGGGGCCGGTAGGCGATCCGTTCCAGGGTCACGCCAACGAGCGAGGTCAAAACCATGGTCAGGGGCACAGTGATGACGAAGGCCATGATCGGTGAGAGCCCGGCGATCGGGCCGATCAGGAAACTGGCCACGAAAAAGGAGATGTAGGCTCCGACCATGAAAATATCGCCATGGGCGAAGTTGATCAGGCGCAGCACCCCGTAGACCAGGGTGTATCCCAGGGCAATGAGAGCATAAAAGCTCCCCCACTGCAGGGCGTTCAAAACATTTTGAATAATGAAATCCACGAGACACTACTTCCTTGAAATAATTATTGCGGGTGTTGCAAAGCGCGCGAGCTGTGCAGTTGTTTTTCTTCGGCGCTCTACTTTAGTCTTTTTTTGTGAATGCATCAATCGTTGATTTTCTGGTCTTTGATGATGAACTCGGGATTGGATAAAAAAGGACGGGGGCCCGCGGACCCCCGTCCTTTTTCCTGCTTAATGTGTTTAGCTTGTTATGGGCAGACAGACTCCTCGAAGACAAAGGTTCCCTCGTCAGAGACTTTAACGATAACAGCGCACTTGATCGGGTCGCCCTGCTCATTAAACTTGGACGAGCCGGTGACGCCGTCAAAAGATTTGATGGCAGCCAGTCCGTCACGGATGGCTTTGCGCATCTTGCGCGGGTTGGAGTCGACCATGCCGGCGTTCTTGATCCCTTCGAGCATCAGACCGATGGAATCCCAGGTCAGGGCGGCGTAGTCAGCCGGCTCTGAGCCGTACTTTTCGGTGTAGCGATCGATGAAAACCTTGGTCGCACCCTTGGCTCCGGCTGCAGCATAATGGGTTGAGAAGTACTGACCGTTGCACTGCTCGCCACAGAGTTTGACCAGGTCCGGGGTACCCCAGGCGTCGGAACCCATGAAGGGACCCTTGTAGCCGAGATCACGCGCCTGCGGGATGATCAGGGCGACCTGGTTGTAGTTTTCCGGAACAAAGATGAAATCAGGCTTGGCGGCGATGATGGTGGTCAACTGGGCTGAGAAATCCTGGTCCTTGGTGCCATTCGACTCGTAGGCGACGACCGGGCCGAGCCCCTTGGCTTCCCAGGCAGCTTTAAATACTTCTGCCAGGCCGACAGAATAGTCGTTGGCGACGTCGAAGAGCACTGCTGCGGTTTTGGCACCGAATTTCTTGGCCGCAAAGTCAGCAACGACTGGTCCCTGGAAGGGGTCGAGGAAGGCGGCGCGGAAAACCCAGGGACGATCCAGCGTGGTATTCGGATTGGTCGACCAGGGACTGATCATCGGCACGCGGTTTTCGTTAGCGGTACCGCCGCCAGGGACTGCCTGCTTGGAAGAGTTGGGGCCGATAATCGCCACGACCTGTTCCTGTTCGATCAGTTTGAGGGCAGCGTTGACTGCCGAGTCGGCTTTAGACTCGTTGTCCATGTAGATGAACTCAAGCATGTACTTCTTGCCGCCAACCTCAAGACCTCCGGCGCCGTTGATATCGGCAAGGTACATTTCAGCGGCGTTTTTGGAGCCTTCCCCAACTTCGGGGATGTCCCCGGTCATCGGGATGTTGAAGCCGATCTTGATGGTGTCGGCTGCCAAGGCGGGAGTCGCAAGCAGTGCGACCAGGGACAATACTACAAGTAGTTTCAGCTTTTTCATCTGTCTCCTCCACGGGTAAAAATGAGCAACAAATGTCATGTGCCACGGGATGTGGAACATCTACGGTAATTAATATCATTTGTCCAGTAAAACTAGACGTTTAAGTACACCAGTACAACACCGTTTTGTCAAGTCTATTCGCTAAGTCTATTCGCTAATTTTTGTCTTCACTAATTTTCTTCGCTAATTTTATCGAGGTTTATGGCTGCTCGATCAGTTTTGGATTCAATACTTGATTTTGGCAAAAGGCGATTGACTGGAAGCGATCAGTGCGTCTTCGAGGGTGTGAATTCCTTGAGCTTTCAGCAAGGGAATGAGCTTTAGGAGAATTTCTGCGGTGACCAGGGCATCGCCAAGTGCTGTATGACGGCCCACTATGGTGAGGTTAAAACGTTCGGCAATAGCATCCAGGGAATGTCCTTCCTGGTTCGGGTGAACGATCGATGACAGAAGCAGGGTGTCCAGGACGGGGTTGTCGAAATGCAGGCCGATGGCCTCTTCCTTGAGTTGTAGAAATCGCATATCAAAGGCAGCGTTGTGTGCGACCAATACCGAATCTATGGCAAAGGCGTGGAAGTCGGGGAGAACCTCGGTGATGATCGGCTGTGCCGACAGCAGGTCCGGATCGATGCCGTGGATCTCGACAGAAGATTTAGGCACCGGCCGTTGCGGGTTGACCAACTGGTCGATACATTCATCGTGCAGCAACCGACCGTTGACAATACGCACTGCTCCAATCTGGATGATTTCATCACCCATGGAAGGGTTCAGACCTGTTGTCTCGGTATCAAATGCAACGAATGCAAGTTTGCGCAAAGAGATCTTACCGAGAGTCTCCTGGCCTGGTTGGTGAAAGAGGTCGAACTCGTAGGAGACCGGGCGGGGCGACACTGAAGATTGCAGGTCGGCAGTTTCCTCGGCCAGCGTAGTGGGTAGCGTCACCTTGATGCCGGTGCAGAAGATCGTGTCACTCTTGATAATGGAGATCTCTCCTTCGTGTGCGGAGATGACTGTTTGCGGAGAATCAGCGGCGCCGTCGCTGTCCATGAAGAGTGGTGCTGTTTGCCAGTCATGGAGCGCTTGACTGGGAACCGCCTGGTCCTGCCATTGCAATGTAAGGTTTGCCAGTGACCCTTGCTCTTCATCGAGTTGCAGCTTGATTTTGCTCACCCCATATTCAGCATTCAGCAGGCCCGCAAGAGTGGTAAAGGCCTGAACCATGGCGTAACTGTCGAGCTTCATCCAGATGCTTTGATTGACATGCGTTTCAGTTTGGATGGAAAAACGTTCGTAAAGGTTTTTTGCGATCAATTTCAGCAGGGTGTCGGCAATCACATTCTCACGATTGCCATAAGCAAGGCGGTGTTCACCGTAAAGTTTTCTGGCCAAAGCCAGGTGCTCTTCCAAGTCTTTGGTGACCCGCGTGATCGCCTCCCGGTGACGATTGCAGGCGTCCTCACCCGTGCCAGGCATCTCGCAGATGCTGTTGATCCCCTTGTGCAACTTGCCGAGAGAATTCTGCACTGCATCGATCATCCCTTGCAGAAGCAGGTCACGGTCACTGTCAGCATCGATTTCGCCGGTAATGTCCTCCAGGGAGAGTACAAACCCTGAGAGTTGATGACCTGATTCGCTATCATCGGTCACTGGTGCCATATTGACACGAATGAAA
>JAOUDB010000178.1 GCA_029859485.1 Desulfuromonadales bacterium
CAATGAAACCGTGGGCGACCTCGTGCATGGTGACCGCCAACAATGCCGGCACCAGCATGATCGAAATTTTGAGCAGGATATGTTCCATAAAGAAGGGCTTTACCAGTCAATTAAAAATCAATGTCCACTTCTAGCAGATGCACCTGTGCAAGTCAACGGTACAGAGACAAATGTATATTTGTAAGTTGTTGATTTTAATGAATACGTTAGTGCTGGGAGAATAATTACTTAAAATTCTGTGGTACTGCGAAACTGGCTAAAAAATTTCAACAGGGATAGACAGGATGGGCAGGATAAGACAAAAGAGTTGAGTCAAAAGATTGACCCTTTTCATTGGCCGCAGATAACATCTGATAAGGTCTGATTGTAGAAATAAAATGAAAAACATGACTAACTTATCAAACGATCATGCGATTGATCCCCTGTCATTTACGAGACCCGCCGGTTTTGGTTTTTCTCATCGATTACTATAGACGTGGGAGATGATTGCCGTTTACTTGCATGGGACAGTCCTTGTGTTTATCCAGAAAGGAATTTTTTCTCCACAAGTTCCCTTTCATCCTCAACACTTACAACCCGACCATCCAGACGCGCATAGAGCAAAGTATCCAGGATTTCGCGATAAACGGGACCCGGCTGAAAACCCATAGTTGCAAGGTCGTGACCTGAGAGTAGCGGTTGGGCATCGCGCAGGTGGGTGATGTAATGAGAAATCCATTGACGCACCAGATCTTGAGAGGTTCTGGCCATCATGAAGAGCAGAATCTCTGTCGATAAGGGTTTGAACCACCGGTACAGGCTGCTTGACTTTGGCTGCCGCATCCCTTCAGGACGGGATTCCAGGCGTTTCAGTATCCCCAGGGCTGTGCTTCGTTGCTGGCTGAGCATGTCATGATAGCGGGGAATCAGCTGCAGGCGCTCAGAAAGGTTCGTGATTTCCTCTCGATCAAGGATTGCGGTGAACACCAGGAAATAACAGAACCAACGCTCACAGGGCTGACCGGTATAGAGCAGGTCGTACCAGTCAGTGGTACGCCTGGCTTCATCGAAAGACCTGGAATAATCGATCTTGCTGGTCAACTTGGGGTGAATCTGCCTGAGCACATCCAGGCGAGCCAGTCGTGACACCGCAGGGAGTGGCTGTGGCTCATTCAGGATCAGAAACAGTTCGCTAAAGACACGATGCCCGCTGACCTTCTCCATCAACCCCAAGCGCACGGCGCTGTTGAGCAGGTGTTCGGTTTGTTTACCAATTTGGAAGCCGAGGCGCTGTTCAAAGCGTACCGCACGAAAAACCCGGGTCGGGTCCTCAACAAAACTCAGATTGTGAAGCACCCGAAGGACTTTGTCGTCAATATCGCGCTGCCCACCATAATAGTCGAACAATGAACCATAGGCGTCCTGGTTCAAACTGATCGCCAGCGTATTGATGGTAAAATCGCGGCGGCTGAGATCCATCTTCACCGAGGCATGTTCAACATCGGGCAAGGCCCCCGGTCGTAGATAATACTCCATCCGAGCTGAGGCAACATCGATCTTGAAATCATCCGGGAAGATAAGAACCGCGGTGCCGAACTTGTGATGGCAGCGAACCCGACAATCGTTTTGCAGGGCAAAAGCCTCAGCAAAGGCAACGCCATCGCCTTCAACAACGACATCGAGATCCAGGTTGTTTTTATTCATCAGGAGATCGCGAACAAACCCCCCAACAACAAAGACCTTGAGGTCGAGCTCGTCAGCAACCTGGCCAAGCTGCGTGAGCAGATCCTGAATGCGTTTCGGCAAGCGATTACGGATCAACCGCTGAATCTGACCGGCGCGATAACGTCTACCACCACGATTGACCAGATTGGTTTCTCCGGATCGCGTCGGTGTGCCGACGCTGCTGGCAAGGTGCCGCAACAGGTCCGTACGGGTGATCGCCCCCACCAGTCGCCCCCCCTCGACAACAGGTGCAAAGCGTTGATTACTCTCGACAAAGAGCATCTTCAAAAGGGCAACGGAGGTCTGAGGTTCAACCTGCTGGAAATCGCTGGTCATGATTTCACTGACCGGTTGCTCCTGCAGGCCATGATAAACGGCCTTGTCGACAAGTTGCCGTGAAATGATCCCGACGACCTCATCCTTGCTCAGAACAGGGATGGCATTGATGTTATAACGGGACAGGATCTGATGCGCTTCGGCAACCGAATCAGCCGCGAAGACCGATTTAACAGGTGTTGACATCAGGTGACGGGCTTGCCATTGCGGCTTGATATGCTGTTGCAAAACCTTCGGAAGCTGTTCCAGAATTTGCAGCAAGGTCAGGTCGCGTACTGAACAAGAGGCCGCCGAAGCGTGTCCTCCCCCGCCGAACTCGTGCAGGATATTGCCGACATGGACGTCTTCCAGTCGAGAACGTGCAACGAGGAACACCCGGCTCTCCATCCGCACCACCACAAAGAGGACGTCGAGGTTCTCCATGTCTTTGAGCTTGTGGGCCAGGGTGGCGATATCACCGACGAAGTAGTCGATCGAAGCGTGGGCAATAGCGACATTAATGCCGTGGATATTGAGGATACTTTTACTTGCGAGCAGATCATTGAGAAGGTGGACCTGGTCGGGAGTCATCTCCTGCACGATCAAGTCCGCGACGGTATTGAGATTGGCGCCCTGGGTGAGCAGATAGGCGGCGGCCTGGTAGTCTTTAACAGTTGTCGTGTGGAAGGTCAGGCTGCCTGTGTCCTCGTAGAGGCCGAGCATCATCATGGTTGCTTCGTCGGAAGTCAGCTCAACCTCTTGCTCCATAAAGAGATGGCTGAACACCGTCACCGTCGAGCCAACGAGCTCAACATGCTCGAGTGAACCTTTCAGGTCGCGATCTTTGACAGGATGATGGTCATAAATATGGATATCGACCCCAGGGCGCTCGGCAATAACTCCAAAGGGGCCGATTCGGGACGCCTTACGCACATCAACCAGAATCAGGCGGGTGACTTCGTCAAGATCGATGTCACGGGCACGCTTGAAGCCGAAGACATACTGAACGCTGCGCAGAAAGAACTCACGCAGGCTGCGCTCCTGGCCACCGGGAAACACCATCACAGCATCGGGATAAAGCCGCTTGGCAGCGATCATCGAACCAAGACAATCAAAATCGGCGTTGATGTGGGTGGTGATGACTTCCATGGATCGGTTCCCGATAGCTGTAAGTTAAAAGCTGTAAGTAAAACTACAGAGGGGATTAGAAGGTAAAAGTGACAGAAAAGCAAATAACCTAAACCCTGCTCCTCTCGACTTTACATCCTGTTCATCCCCTTCATCCCTGTTAAAAATTCTTTTTGTTTATTGTAGTTTACCTTACAGCCCTAAAGCTTACAGCTTATAGCTGTCGTTTATAGACTGCCGCTATAAACGGAGACTGCCAATCAAATCATGGATATCATCAATGCCCTCTTCAACCAGGAACTCTTCGATACCTTCAATAATTGAGATCATGGCCGTTGGGTCGACGAAATTGGCCGTACCAACCTGAACCGCTTTGGCTCCGACGATCAGAAACTCGAGGGCGTCCATGGCCTTAACGATGCCGCCGATACCGATAACCGGAACCGAAACAGTCTGCACGACCTGGTGGACCATACGCACAGCAACGGGTCTGATGGCAGGGCCGGAGAGACCACCGGTCATGTTTGCGATACGGGGTTTGCGTGTATTCACATCCACCGACATGCCGGTAATCGTGTTGATGCAGGCGATGGCATCAGCGCCGGCCTCTTCAACCGCACGGGCAACAACGGTGATATCGGTCACGTTGGGGGTCAACTTGACGATCAAGGGTTTTTGCAGATTCTTTCGAACCAGGGCAACCACCTCGCTGGCCGCCTTCGGATCGGTCCCGAAGACAATGCCCCCCTGCTTGACGTTCGGGCAGGAAATGTTCAGCTCCCCTGCTGCGATTTCCGGTATGTCGTTAAGACGTTTGGCGACTTCGCCATACTCTTCGAGGGTGTTGCCGAAGAAGTTGGCGATCACCGGCGTGTTGACGGTGCGCAGGAAAGGCATCTTGTGCTGGATAAAAGCATCGATACCAACATTCTGCAGGCCAATGGCGTTGAGCATGCCGCTGACGGTTTCGGCGATACGGGGCGTCGGGTTGCCGGCCTTCGGCTTGAGAGAAAGGCCCTTGGTGACGATGGCCCCGATCTTCTCCATATCGACAAAGGGCGTATATTCTTCACCATAGCCAAAGGTCCCCGATGCCGGCATAACCGGGTTGCGCAGCTTGATGCCGGCAATTTCCACGGACATGTCGGGCCGTCTAACAATTTCTTGCTTTAACTCGCTCATCAGGCGCACCCCCCACAGTCATTATCATTTTTTCCAAGAGCACTCCAATCCAGGTACTGCGACTTAAAAACCGGCCCGACCTTGCAGGAGCAGAGATAACTCGGTTTCTCTTCAGTATGCCCTGCCCCTTTTACGACACAGCCCAAACAAGCACCGACACCGCAGGCCATGGATTCTTCCAGTGAAACCTGTAAAGGCGTCTTGTACTTGACACAGATGTCATGAACCGCAGCGAGCATCGGCATGGGACCGCAAGTGAAAACCTCTGTCTCTGGATACTTCTGCAGCTTGCGCTCCAGAACCTGGGTCACCAGTCCTGACTCACCGAGACTTCCGTCATCAGTGGAGATGTAAGTTTCCACGCCGAGACGTTCGAACTCAGTGACAGCCAGGATGTCGTCACGGGTCCGGCCACCCATCAACAGGCGCACCTTGCAGCCATTGGCAACCAACTCTCCGGCCAGCATGTAGAGCGGAACCAAGCCGATACCGCCGCCCACCAGGATCTTTTCGCCTTTACGTGAGGTGCAGTCGAAACCGTTGCCCAGTGGCCCCAACAGCTCAACCTTGTCGCCTTCATGAAGCTCCGCCATAATGCTGGTCCCACTGCCGACGACCTTGTAGACGATCTCGACGAACTCTTTCGGCGGCAGGCCATCACAATCAGCGGGCAAAAACCCGGTGCGGAAGATGCCAAAAGGTCGCCTCAGCAGTGGCGGCAGTGAGCGCTGCACACGAAACATGATAAACTGCCCGGCGTGGGCATTCTCGCCAAAGCCGGGAGCCAGGATCTTCATCCGGAAATAACCGGGCGAAATCTCCTGGTTGGAAATAATCTTGGTCCTGTAATTCTTCATAAAGGCCTATTCTCCTGAAGTTTCAAAATCAACAACCTAAAAAAATATTTAACGCAGAGGCGCAGGCGCAGAGGAAAACCTCTAAACTTCTTAATAAAGCGTTTCAAACCGGTATCTGCGCTCTGCACTCTGCTTCTCCACGTCTCAGCGTTGAGAAAAGTGGACAGGACATCATAGCCGGTAAGTCATAAGCAGTGCATCTTCTCCATCGGGGTAATAAGAGGGGCGAGTCCCGTCGATGGTAAAACCGAAACGCTCGTAAAGCGTTATGGCAGGATTATTGGTAACACGAACCTCAAGGCAGACAGACGTTAAACCCTGTTCCTGGCTCCGGGCGATGGCGTGGGCTAAAAGCTTGACCGCGATTCCCTGTCGACGCATTTGCGGCAAGGTCGCCAGATTCTGGATCTGCAATTCTCCGGCAATCAGCCAACTGCACAAAAAACCCGCCAACTGCTCCCCGTGCCAGTAGAGGTCGATCGTTGCAACCCTGGACTCAAGCTCATCAACAAAATGCTGCTCACTCCAGGGTTCAGACTGACTGGCACACTCGATTTGATGCACGGCAGCAAGGTCCTCATGCTGCATCGGCACTATTCTGTCGCCGTCGGGTAAAACTTGTGATTGTCCAGGTTGCATCAAGATCCATGGTCCCCCAACGCCATAGCCGCAAAGGAGAGAACAA
>JAOUDB010000179.1 GCA_029859485.1 Desulfuromonadales bacterium
TGCAAGGCAGCCCGAATCTCTGGTGGTTGTGGGTTTGGGGGCTCTTTGCCTTGGTTACCCTGCTTCTGATGTACCTCTCTCCGGTGCTGATAGAACCTCTTTTTTTCAAGTTTCAGCCATTACAGGATCAAGCGCTGGCTGAACGCGTCAAGGACGTTATGAAGCAGGCCGGGTTGCAGGTTGAGCGGGTTCAGCAGGTCGATGCTTCGCGGCGGAGCAAACATTCAAACGCCTACTTTACCGGCATCGGACGCGTTAAACGAATCGTCCTCTTTGATACGCTTTTGGAGCAGATGTCCGATGATGAAATTCTCGGTGTCCTTGCCCATGAAGCAGGGCACTGGAAGCTTGGACATATCTGGAAACGCTTGTTAAGCATGGAGTTGGTTTCTCTTCTTGTCTGTTGGTTGTTCTGGCTGGTGCTTTCCTGGGAGGGCTTGTCTGGTTGGTTTGGCCTTGTTGAGCTTTCTTTCCTCGGCAAGGTGCTGCTGGTGGGCTTCCTGGCCAGCCTGGTCAGTTTCCCTTTGACGCCAATTTCCAGCTTGAGGTCGAGACGCCACGAATGGCAAGCCGATCAGTTTGCCTGTAATCTGACCGGTGAACCCGAGTCTCTGGCCAGCGCCCTGGTGAAGCTCTGCAAGGAGAATCTGAGCAACCTGCATCCGCACCCCTTTTACGCCTGGTTCTATTACTCTCACCCGCCTGTTGTCGAGCGGATTGCCAGTCTGACAGGCACAGAGAGACGTCTTTAAGCGCCATGGCTGCGATTCTTTTTACCACGGTTCTGGCTCTTTCTGCCCTGTACGTGCCGCAGCCATTATTGCCTGTCCTTTCCGCTGAGTTTGGCGTCAGCCGAGAGACTGCGGCGCTCCTGACGACGATCTCTTTTATCCCTTTGAGTCTTGCTCCGCTCTTTTACGGCGCCTTGCTGGAATCCGTTTCGACACGCAAGATGTTGCGCTGGGCGGTTCTGCTTCTAGCCGTAACTGAAGGACTGATGTTCCTGGTTGAACCTTTCGCCTGGTTGATGGCGTTGCGCTTGCTGCAGGGACTCCTGATTCCGGCAATGCTGACGTCCTTGATGACCTACGTCTCGCAAGTCTCTGCGAAGAGCGATATGGCGCGCGCGATGTCCTGGTATATCGCCGCAACGATCCTAGGCGGTTTTGCCGGTCGTGCCATCTCCGGTCTGATTGCGAGCCTGTTCCATTGGCGCTTCAGCTTTCTTCTCCTCGGTGTCGGTCTTTTGGTCGCCTGGGTTTGGCTTGGGCGCATTGCCGATACGGACTCGGTTAAATTGGCGCGACCGAGCCTGAAAGCGATTGGCGGAGTCCTCTCCGACCCTGTCGTACGGACCACTTACGCCATGGTCTTTTGTTTCTTTCTGGTCTTTGCCGCGATGATGAATTTTCTGCCTTTCCGTTTGACGGAGTTGAGCAGCAACGCTGATGAGTTTCGCATTGGCCTGGCTTACTCCGGTTACCTGATGGGGATCGTGGTCTCTCTGAATGCTGTGCGCATTCATCGTCTCAGTGGTGGCCCCGAGAAGGTCATGGTTGCTGCTCTTGCTTTTTTTATAATCGCTTTGCTGGTGATGCTGGTCCCGCAGGTCTGGGCTCTGGTCGGTGGCATGTTTATTCTTTGTGGTGCGTCCTTTCTGACTCATGCAACGGCAACCGGCTGCCTGAACCAGCATCTTACACAGTCCAAAGGTGTGATTAATGGCCTGTACGTTGCCTTCTATTACGGCGGCGGTGCCATCGGGTCTTACCTCCCCGGCTATGTGTATCGAGACTTCGGTTGGAATGGTTTTATCCTTCTGCTCTGTTCGGTTCTCATAATTGCTTTGTCCCTTGCTGTTTACCTGTCACGTTTGACGGGTCTGTCCTCAACTCATGATGTCTCCGCAGGGTGACCCGATTTGTTGAAACAGACTGTTAATCTCATGGTTTGTATTGACACTGAGCAAACCCATAGTTATCTTTAGTGCTTCGTTTACTGAATTCATCCAAAATTTTTCCAAGAGAGGGTTATTTATGTATTCCAGATTATTTGTTCTCATGTTTGTTCTGTTGTTTGCCGTAGGTTGTTCTGCCGAAGAGGCCAAAGTTGCTCCCGAATTGAAGCTGGAGACCCCGAAGGATCGTATCAGCTACACGATCGGCGTGAATATTGGTCAGGATTTCAAGGGCCAGAAGATCGACGTTGATACTGATATCCTGTTGATGGGCCTTAAGGAGAGTCTCGAAGGCAAAGAACTCAAACTGACCGACGAAGAGATGATCGCCGAGATCCAGGTCTTCCAACAAAAAATGCAAGAGAAGATGGTTGCAGAGATGGAAGCCGCTGCAGGGAAAAATCAGGCAGAGGGCGAAGCTTTCCTGACTGAGAACGCAAACAAGGACGGTGTCGTGGTCACCGAGAGTGGCCTGCAGTACAAGGTCCTTGAAGCGGGTGAGGGTGATTCTCCGGGCGCGGCTGATGTAGCAACCGTACACTATAAAGGCACACTGATCGACGGCACTCAGTTTGACAGCTCTTACGATCGTGGCCAGCCAGCGACTTTCCCGGTGGGTGGTGTCATTCCTGGCTGGACCGAGGCTCTTCAGCTCATGAAGCCTGGCGCGAAGTGGCAGCTGTTTATTCCTTCTGCTCTTGCCTATGGTGAGCGTGGTGCCGGTCAGGATATCGGGCCCAACGCGACTCTGCTTTTTGACGTGGAATTGATCAGTGTGGAAAAAGGGAGCAACTGATGACTGCCTCGAATGAACGCGCTGTTGCAGCTGGCGACCAGATCAAGGTCAATTATGTCGGTCGCTTTGATAACGGTGAGCTCTTCGACTCTTCTGAAGGGCGTGAACCTCTTGAGTTTACGGTCGGAGGCGAGCAGGTTATCGCCGGGTTCGATCGGGCTGTTGTTGGTTTGAAGCCGGGAGAGAGCTGCAAGGTTGTGGTGGCTCCGGCCGATGGTTACGGTGAGCATGTCCCCGAGATGGTCGCTACAATCGAGCGTCAACAGATTCCTGATAACGACAAGCTGATGCTGGGCAGTATGCTTGAGGTCAGCATGGAAGATGGCCAATCACTGGAAGTGCAGGTTGTCGAGCTCTCCGACGAAACGGTCGTCCTTGATGGTAATCACCCCCTGGCGGGTAAAGAGTTGCACTTCGAGATAGAACTGCTCGATTTTGTCTGAATGTCTGGTTGAATGACAAGGGCCGTCACTTTGTGGCGGCCCTTTTTCGTCCTGCTGTGAATTTGTGAAGACGCTCTTTCCTCGGGACCCTGCCGTTTTCTCTGGGCTTCGACTGCTTGTAATGATTCTTGAGACTTTCTGCGCTTATGTTTTGAGCTTGGCGGCACGAACTCTGCAAGTCGTTAGATCATAGTTGCCTTTTAGCTCAGGGAGATTGAATTATGCCCAATAAAAAGATAGTCCTCTCCAATAACCCTCTCCTGCTGACGATTCTGCATAACTCTTTTTTTCAACGAGAAGGCTTTGATATGGTTCTGGTGCAGGATGGCCAGACTGGTTTTCAGGCGATTGAAGCCGAAGAGCCAACTCTTGCAGTTTTTGACCTTATGCATCTTGGCGAGCAGGCCTTGGACTGTTGCCGGGCCGTTAAAGGCGATCCCTTGCTTGCAACAACACCGGTCTTGCTTCTGCTCCCGGAAGACGCCGGGGAAGACCTTGCTGATGACTGCTGGGCTGCCGGCTGTGATGCGGTTGTCCATCGGCCTTTGGCGGCAGAACGGTTCCTGGATGCGGCGTGTGGGTTGCTCGGGATTTCGACGAGGTTGGCGCGACGTTTTCCGGTCAGCTTCGAGTTGTCTTTTCTCGATTCCAAACAGAAAAAGCACGTCGGTCTCTGTGCTAACCTCAACCTCGGGGGCATGTTCCTGGCGACAGAAACGCTCTTTCCTGTTGATACGGAGTTGGCGGTGGAGTTTGTGCTGCCCGGGTTTAAGATGGCTTTACAGAACGCTGCGCGGGTTGCATGGGTCAACCATCCGGAATGGCTCAAAAAGAACTCCATGCCCTGTGGTGTTGGCTTGGAATTCATAAGCGTTAGCCAGTCATTCGTGTCGGCCTTGCAGGAATTTCTTGATAGTCTCAAGGGCGACGACTGAACGTCTTGAAGACTTATTCTTCCTGGCGCGAATCCTTGTTCAACTCTGTGCCGCAATATTTGCAGTGGATGGCGTCATAGCTGTGTTTCTCTGCGCCGCAATCAGGACAAGCCTGGGTTGATACCTTGCCTGTGATTGGTGCCACAAGTTCCGCTGTGACAATCCCCGTCGGTACCGCAATCACCCCATATCCCATGATCATGATAACGCTGGCAACCGCCCGCCCGAGGGGCGATTGTGGCGACAGGTCGCCGTAACCTACAGTCGTCAAGGTGGTGATCGCCCAGTAGCATGAAACGCCGATCGAAGTGAATCCGCTTTCGTCGCCTTCGATGATGTACATCAGCGAGCCGAAGATCAGGACAAGTGTCAGTATGGCAAACAGGAACACCGAGATTTTGCGAGTGCTGGCACGCATTGCCTTGAGGAGGTATTCCGCTTCGTTCAGGTATTGGGCAAGTTTCAGAACTCTGAAAATTCTTAACAGGCGTAGAACTCTGATGACCATCAGGTACTGCGATCCCGGGACAATCATGCTGATATAAGTGGGCAGGATTGCGATAAGGTCGACAAGTCCGTAAAAACTGCGGATATATCTCCAGGGTTGGCCGAGGGAAATAATTCTTAAACCATACTCCATGGTGAACAGGATGGTGAATATCCATTCAATAACGTTGAGCAGGTGACCGTGTTCATTACGAATCTCGGCAACACTTTCAAACATCACGGCTATGATGCTTAAGATGATGGCGAGAATCAGGGCGACGTCGAAGAACTTGCCGGCCGGGGTGTCGGCTTCGAAGATAACCTCGTGCAGGAGCAGTCGCCAGTTTGCCGGCGTCTTGTCGCCTTTAGGTTGGGGCTTTTGATATCGTGATGGGACAGTCGCGTTCACGCAGGGCTCTCCGTAGGGAAATAGGCTCTTCCGACATACTGCCAGTTGCAGGTCGGGCGGTCAATAACTCCGTCCCTTGGGTTTGCCACTAAACTAAAAGGCCCTCGTTAATGAGGGCCTTTCCTTGAACTGTTAGTTCTTTGCTGACCAGAGGCCATGTAGATTGCAGTATTCTCGAGCAGTTACCTTCTGAGCGATAACCGGGAAAGTCGCTTCGGGGGCCTCTCCTGGATTCAGGTTCTGGCGATAAACCTTGCCGTCGGCGATCAGCTCGATCCACTCGATTGAGTGCTCGTCCAGCATGGGGTGCGCAACGCTGCCAACCTTTACGGTAATGCTGTCTGCCGTAATTTCTATGACAGGGACATGCTTCTCTTGGGCTGCATCTGTTGTGTTCTCGTTAAGGTGTACCATCTTCTGGTTGCAGCAGGACAGGGCGCCTGGGCCACCGTGCACGAGTTCAACAATGTTGCCACACATTTCACACTTGTAGACTTCATTCAGCTGAGGCATTTTCTTTCTCCTTGTTGGTTAGTAGTTGGTCGGGGTTAATTCGAAGTGGGCCTGTGCATGGTTGCAGGCTGGGCATAGGTCGGGAGCTGAGGTCCCTTCGTGTTGGTATCCACAGTTGCGGCAATTCCAGGTCGCTGCCTGCTTGCGATGGAAGACCTGTTTGTCTCTGATGTTGTTGAGTAACTTCAGGTAGCGTTCCTCGTGGTATTTCTCGGCAACAGCGATGGACATGAAGACCTCTGCTATCTCTGTAAATCCTTCTTCACGAGCTGTTGCTGCAAATTCCGGGTACATGATTGTGTGCTCGTAGTTCTCTCCTCCT
>JAOUDB010000180.1 GCA_029859485.1 Desulfuromonadales bacterium
TCCTCTTCGTTATTCTGGGTGGCCTGGCAGGTTTTTTGGCCGGGCTTCTTGGTATTGGCGGTGGCATCATTCTCGTGCCTCTTTTTCTTTGGGCCTTTGACGCCTCGGGCTTCGCTCCGGAGATCATGGTTCATACCGCTTTTGGTACTAGTCTCGCCATTATTATCCCAACTGCACTCAGCAGCACCTTTGGTCATCGTAAGCGAGGCAATGTCGAATGGTACCAGGTTGCTTTTCTTTGCTTGGGTGGTGCTCTTGGTGCGCTCAGTGGCGCCTGGCTGGCTTCACTGCTCAGTGGCGAATGGCTTAAAGGCTTGTTTGGTGTGATGCAGATTCTGGTTGCCGTCCAACTTCTGATTTTTAATCCACGCCTCCCGCCGGAACGAAGTAATCATGTTTCACGCTGGGCCTTGGCTCTGGTCGGTTTTGCCGGCGGTGTTTTCAGCTCTTTTTTCGGTGTCGGCGGAGGTGTTGTCGCCGTACCACTCATGGTTATCGCTTTGTGCTTTCCGATTCACCTTGCTGTTGGCAACTCGAGCGCTCTGATCGTTGTGTCTTCTCTGTTTGGAGCCTTGTCGTACATGTTCCATGGCTGGGAGTCCGACCTCTTGCCACCATTCTCTCTTGGCTATGTCAATTGCCTGGTTATGGCACTGGTTGCACCTTTTACGATTGGAATGGCGCGTATCGGTGTCCGTGTTGCCAGTCGTACAACCCATGATAAACTTCTTAAGGCCTTCGCGGGTCTATTGGTCTTGGTTGGTTTGCGCATGATCTATCGTGCGTGGTTCGTCTAACTACTGGACGGGAAAGCTCATGTTACGTACAGCAGTTGTAGCAGGACAATTTTACTCCGCAAATAAAGAACGACTTCTGAGTGATGTCGAAACGTTGATGGTCTCCGCGACGCCCGAGCCCTCTATCGCGGTGATGTCACCCCATGCTGGCTATATTTACTCTGGAGCCGTGGCTGGCAAAACCTTTTCACATGTGAAAATCCCCAAAGAAGTTATCATTCTCGGGCCCAATCATCACGGTCGCGGTCATGCCGCTGCGGTCTACGCTCATGGCGCCTGGGAGACTCCCCTCGGGCGAGTGGAGATCGCTTCACCTCTGGCCGAGCGTTTGCTGGCAGAATGTTCTATGGCTGCTGATGATTTTACGGCTCACATCGATGAACACTCTCTCGAGGTGCAAGTTCCTTTTCTGCAATACGCGTCTCCCGGCTTGCAAATTGTGCCGCTTTGCCTCGGTCGTATGCCCCTGGATACGCTTCTGGCCCTTGGCGATGGTCTGGCACGCGTCATCTCCTCCTGTGAGAAGCCCCCACTGATTGTGGCCAGTACTGATATGACTCATTACGAAGCAGGGGAGGTTGCTCGTAAGAAGGATTCCCTTGCGTTGGACAGGGTTTTGGCTCTGGATCCTGAAGGGCTTTACGAGGTTGTATACGAGAACAAGATCTCCATGTGCGGTGTCTTGCCGACAGTCGTTATGCTCAGGGCTGCGCTTGCTCTTGGGGCTATGCAGGCGGAACTGGTCGCATACAGTAATTCCGGAGATGTGACCGGAGACCAGTCTTCCGTTGTCGGCTATGCCGGCGTGCGTGTTTTTTGAATGTCGTGACAAACTTGCCACTCACCATGAATTCCGGTATAAAGCGGGTCACTGAAGAAGTGGCCTCTTTGTTTTGAAAATAATCAACGCGGAGGCACGGAGTCGCAGGAATTTTGTTCAGCGACTCAGCGTCCCCGCGTTGAATTCATAGTCTCAGGAGTTTTTTGATGTCTGATTTGCGAGTTCGTTTTGCCCCGAGTCCAACCGGTTACCTGCACATTGGTGGCGCCCGGACGGCCCTGTTTAATTACCTGCTGGCCAAGAAAGAGCAGGGCACCTTCGTGCTGAGGATCGAGGACACTGATGTGGAGAGATCTACCCAGGAATCTGTCGATGCTATCTTGCAGGCTATGGACTGGCTGGGCCTCAGTTACGATGAGGGCCCTTTTTACCAGTCTGAACGTTACGATCTTTACAAGAGTAAGGTCTCTGACCTGCTCAACAAGGGTCTCGCTTATCGTTGTTACTGCAGCGCCGACGAATTGAACGCCAAACGTGAAGCCGCAATGAAGGCCGGTGGCAAGCCGCGTTACGACGGCACCTGCCGCGAGCGAACTGATCAGCCTGAGGCCCCCTTTGTTGTTCGTTTCAAAACGCCTCGTGATGGCAATACTGCTTTTGTCGACCGTATCAAGGGCACTATATCGGTTGAAAACGATGAGCTTGATGATCTGATTATCCAGCGCACCGATGGCAACCCGACCTATAACTTTGTCGTGGTGATCGATGATGCCGAAATGGGCATCAACCTGGTTATTCGTGGTGATGATCATGTCAACAATACAGTACGCCAGATTCCCATGTATAAAGCTCTTGGCTACGAAGTCCCGGAGTTTGCCCATGTGCCGATGATCCTGGGGGCCGACAAGAAACGTCTCTCCAAGCGTCATGGTGCGACCTCCGTTATGGTTTACAGGGAGATGGGCTTTCTTCCCGAGGCTATGGTTAACTACCTGGTACGCCTTGGATGGTCGTTCGGTGATGAAGAGATCTTCTCAATGGATGACCTGATCGAAAAGTTCAGCCTCGATAACGTTGGCCGTTCAGCGGGAGTTTTTAACCCGGACAAGCTGTTGTGGCTGAATGAACATTATATCAAGACCGGTGATCCGCAGCGCCTTGCAGCTTTGCTCGCAGAACTGCTTGAGACTCAGGGCGTTGATATTGAAAACGGCCCGGATTTGACAGCTGTTGTTAAAACCCTCCAGGAACGTGCCAAGACATTGGTAGAGATGGCAGAGGGCGCTCACTTCTATTTCGTAGCGCCGGAGACTTATGATGAAGCCTCCGCTGAGAAGTTCCTTACCCCCGAGCAACGACCTGTTCTGGAGTTACTGATCAAGCATCTGGGTTCGCTGTCATCTTTCGCGTTGGCCGATGTTGAGTCCGCTTTCAAAGCGTTGATGGAAGAGAGTGGTTTGAAGCTGGGCAAGATTGGCCCGGTCGTACGGGTAGCGCTCACTGGTGGTACTGTCAGCCCAAGTATTTATGACGTTGTCAGCGTGCTGGGCCAGGACGCTGTTATGGCACGACTGAATAGGGCCCTTCAGTTCCTCGATTAAGCCCATGCCTGTTTTGATGTTCTTCTTTTCCATCGATACGGCGGGGAGGGTTATTCGTTTCGCGCACTCATTAACAACACGGCAAGACTGCGATGTTGACTGAGGAGGGAACAAAAGATGCCATTTGTAAACATCAAGATTACTAAAGATGGAGCAACTTCAGAACAAAAGGCCCGGCTCATCAAGGGCGTCACTGATTTACTGGTCGAAACCCTAGATAAAAACCCTGCGACAACGGTGGTCGTTATCGAAGAAGTTGATACCGACAGTTGGGGAATTGGTGGAGAGTCCGTAACCGTTCGTCGTTCGAAAGAGTCTTGATACCCTTGCTCGTTCTCTGACTTCAACCACTCAGAAAGACTGAGCTTTAGGCTTCATGGCTTGAGTTGCAAAAAAAGTTTCGGTATTTGATTTTTTCTCTTGCCAAGGCAGGACTCCTTTTAGTATGTTACGCCTCTCAATTGACGGGGATTTATCTTCACGTTCAACCTGATACGATCTTGAAATTGAGTGAGCAGCACATGGTGGCACATTTGACCACATTGCATTAAGGTTACATTACAGTGGGGTGTCGCCAAGTGGTAAGGCAACGGGTTCTGATCCCGTCATTCGGGGGTTCAAATCCTCCCACCCCAGCCACAGATTCAACAGGGGAACATTTTCCCCGTGAGAGCATAGTTTATATGCGCTCTTCGTCTAGCCTGGTCTAGGACACCGCCCTTTCACGGCGGCGACAGGGGTTCGAATCCCCTAGGGCGTACCATTCAGGGACCCCGTAGCTCTTTGGAGCTGCGGGGTTTTTGTTTTTAAGCCCACTGGTTCCTTACCTCTGCCCTTATTCACAGTTCCTTAAATCCTGATTGACCTGCACCAGCCTCTCTAGTAAAACTTACTGGGTTTATCGATATTTAAGAGTCATCAGCCCTTCCTGCAGGAGCTACATTTTGACTGACCTTGACAGAAACAATCTCAACCCGCAGCAATTTGTTTTTTGGCTGCCGCCTGAAGGCCACATGATTCATGTCGGACCCGAGCAGCAGCCTGTTGCCTTGCCGCAGGTTCCGTTGCCGATAAAGATCGCAGACATGGAGGCGTTAGGCGGTGCAGAGAGTCTGCCCGGTGACAACGCCATAGGGGAGGGCGTTTATGATTATCTCCGCCAATTCCCGGAGTGTCTCAACAATCAGGAATATGCTGAGCTTCTGCGCGACGGCTATTCGCACTTTCTGGCCGACCTGGCTGCTAACGTTGTCATGCTTGATAAAAAAGAAGTTGATCCCGCCTATGTTTTTCGCAAGCTCACCTATCTCAAGATTCTACGTCTGCTCGAGCCTGACAATGCCGGACTCGTGTGGCAACTGGCGCATGGGTTTTACGCCCTGGCGTTAACCTTTACCGAGCTACCTCAGGTTCGCCGCAATTTGCTTGATGCCATGCGCTTCGGTCAGAATCTGTTAAAACTTAATCCTGAGGATTCCGCGGCGCTCAGTTTGCTGGCAGATATTGATATCCTGATCGGTGATTATCCGACCGCCATGAACCGCCTGCGAAAGCTTTTGGATCTCCTTACTGATGAATCTACGATTGCAAAGATAAAGGCTCGCCTCGAGAGATGCGCTGAAATCGGTTTTCCGGATCACCCTTTGATGGATGACCTGGAGTGTATCGGGCATGCGATGCAACTTTACTCGGCTGAGGATTATGCTTTAGCGACAGAATTGCTGGAGCGTCTGGAAGAAGACGCTTATTTCATGTCTGAACTTAAATCGGCAGACTTTCTCTGTCTGTTGGGCATGTGTCGTCTCAAGATGGAAGATCGCTCCGGAGCCTTTGATGCCTTGAGCCAGGCCTTGGAAATGGATCCGGAGCACGACCAGACCAGAGTTGTGCTTGAGTCAGTCTAAAGGTCAAATCTCTTAACCGTTGTTAAGGCAGGAATTGAATGTTTAACGCGTAAGGCGTGGAGTTGTTATGCAAAATATTGGTTTAGGCGATGTCATTTTTATTATCCTGATCCTTGGGGTTGTTCATGGCATCATGCATCTTGTCTCCTCAAACCGAAAGCGGAATTCTTCATCTGAGGATGATCCTGAGCATTCGTAAATCTTATCCTCCCGTCTTTGTGACGCTCTCTAGTTGTTGTTCCTCTTCATTCCTCGTGCTATTATTAGCAACTTATTTCGGCTTGCAACCAACTACCTGGTTTTATAAATGAAACAAGGCTTCTCATTTCTTTTAATGCTCACCATTTTATGGTGTTCATCGTCCGCGTTGGCATACGATGCCACCCTGTCCACACTGTGGCCGCTATGGGATTATCGTGCTTCTGAAGCTGCCAACTATAAAAGCACCCACCTGCTTGGTCCGTTACTAAAGTATGAAACCAAGGGTTTCGAAACGGAATATGCACTACGACCACTCTTTTATCGAGCGGTTGACGATGAGGGTGTCTCTGAGACGGACGTCCTTTATCCTGTGCTCAGACACAAGAATCGGGGAGATGGGACCTCCAGTATTCGTGTGCTGGGTCTTCTCTCATACGGTTTCGGCGAGAAGGAAGCCGACAAATCCGAGGATGAGGCTTTTAATTCCAAGCGCTATTATCTCTTCCCTTTTCTTTTTTATGGAGAGGAAGAGCAGGGCCGTTACTTTGCGTTTTTCCCTTTTG
>JAOUDB010000181.1 GCA_029859485.1 Desulfuromonadales bacterium
GCCTCGTAGAGATTTTCATAACAGGTAAAGTCACGTGGATCTCCCGTCTCGAGGCCCACCCGTTTGCCGGACACCGGGTCGATACCGTTATTCAGAGTCACTTCGAGGATCTTCGGCACGTTCAGGTAGCCGGTCAGAACGTAGGCCTCCTTGCCGAATGCGCCGACCTCGATGCAGCCGCTGCAGCCGCCCTCTCGAGCATCCTTGAGGGACTTGCCCTGACGCAGCAACTCCTCCACGTAAACATCCGGATTAAAGATTGACGGGTAGCCGTGCCCCTGACGAATCACCTTACAGGCGGCCTCAAGGAAACGGTCCGGCGTCTTTCTGCTGACGTGTACGGAATTGCCCGGCTGCAGGATGTGCAGCTCTTCGACCACCTCGAGCATGATGTAGGAGACGTCACTGACGCCGTCTTGACCGTCACTGGTGATGCCGCCGATATTGATGTTGGTGAAATCGTTATAGGTGCCGCTCTCACGGGCTGTAATCCCCACCTTGGGCGGCGCCGGGTGATTATTGACCTTAATCCAGAAGCAGCAGAGCAACTCCTTGGCCTGCTCGCGAGTCAAAGTGCCCGCAGCAAGCTCAGCCTCATAGAAAGGAGCCAAGTGCTGATCGAAGTGACCGGGGTTCATGGCATCCCAACCGTTGAGTTCAGTAATGGTGCCAAGATGAACAAACCAGTACATCTGGATCGCTTCGTGAAACGTGCGTGGCGCATTGGCCGGAACCCAGCGGCAGACTTCAGCGATTTTTTGCAGCTCCGCAACACGCTTAGGATCGCTCTCACTCGCAGCTAAATCTTCGGCAAGATCGGCATGACGCTCGGCAAAAACAATCACCGCATCGCAGGAGACGTCCATAGCCTTGAGCTCTTCGAACTTGTCGGTGGCTTCCGGATCGTTGAGATAATCAAGGCCTGCAATTTCAACCGCAATCTGCCGCTTGTAATCGAGCATTCCCTTAACATAGATCTGCCCATCGAGGGCCGTATGGCCAGGTGCGCGCTGCTCCATGAACTCGGTAAAGAGCCCCGCCTCGTAAGCTGCCCGCCATTCATCCGGGACATGGCTGAAGATCCGCTCACGGATTGTCTTGCCCTGCCAATAAGGGATCACCTCACGGGCATAGGTTTCAACGTCTTCATCGCTGATGGTGTAACGTTGCTGGTCGCGGGTATTGAGGACGTGAAAGTCTTCAACGCTGTGACAGGTCAACTCAGGGAAGGTCGGCACCGCCTTGGGTTGCGGACCGCGTTCGGCAACGATCAGCTCTTCTTCTCCGAGATAGAGGGTTTTCTTCCGACAATGGTCGAGAAAATTCAAGGCGCGCAGCATCGGCGTCGAAAGCTTGCCATAATTCTCTTTATAAAAGGCAGTCTCATGCAGGGCACGTTCAATAGAAAGACTCGGCTCTGTCTCAACACTCAACTTGCGTAGACGCTGTATCCGTTCATTCATTCCAGGCCCGATGGCGTTCCTGGTTGGTGAATAAAAGTTCCCCTCGGCATCAGCATGACGCTGGGGAACCACCTTCAAGTCTCTCTCTTTTGACATCTTCTCTTCCCTTCAAACATCGCGGCCCTAACGGGTACGCAATCAGGCAACAATAACATCTGGGTTAATTGTACTCCGCACGACTGCCTGAACACAATAAAGGCCGTACGCATCCTCTCACGAAGCTACCCGGAGAATCTTCTTACACATCACAAGAGCAAGAAGAGTACCAATTGAAAGAAGCCATGAGCAAACTATAAAGGCCTATAATCATTAACTATTTACAGGCGGAAAACACAAGAAAGGAACAAGGAATCAAGCTTTTTATTCATTTTTGTATTTTTTATTCTCAGACGAATAAGAAAGGACGGTGAAAATATAAAAAGCGAAATGTGGCGAGCCCGCTATTTATTCTTTACGGACTCCAGCAAGTGCACATTGATGAGCCCTGAGGGGTAGATAATATAAATCAGACTCATTGTCTCACCATCCTTCCCGACACCCCGGCCATAAGGCAGTGCAACAGTGTATGTCCACTCCCTACCGTCATCATCGCGCCAGCTTACAGAGGCCTTGCGAGTGAGAAGGGGATGCTCCGAAAAACCTATATCCAAGGACTTGTGCGGCAGAATAGCATTGACGGACCCATATCTTTCCGTCGGTTCATGACGTACCCTTACATCAGTAATCCTGGTGTTTGTGGCATTTTTGACATAAACGCGATCAAGTACGGTTTGCGAACGCCCACAAGCCGACAAAACCAAAGAGAGCAAAACACAGACAAAGAACGACAACCAACTTTTCATATTTTCTCATCCTGACAAGAAACAACTACCAATTGACCCAAACTTAAAGAAACGGACTAATCACCCAAACAAGGGTTCCAAGTATTTAACGCACCAAAAGTAGGCGCTTTAGGCGAAGGCGCGAAGGGGAAGAGAACGCCCGTAAAGAAACTATCTGAGTGACGCCCTGCCCCGGTAGTTAAACGATGCCGGCCGCCATCCGGGGATATAATCTTTCGTCATTTCATTGAGCTTAAAGCCCCCCTGCTCAACCAGCTCAGGGATGTTGCGATTAAGGTGACAGCCTCCGCCAACAACCTTCCAGAGGGGATTAATTAAATTTTGCACCCTCCTGACACCCGGGTCTGGCGCGACACCATGTTCACAGAATAAAAGCTCGCCACCGGGCTTGAGAACACGTGCCATTTGTTCAAGAGCCCGGCCGATATCAAAAATTGTGCACAAGGTGTAAGTAACCAGAACGGTGTCAACGCTCTTGCTCTCCAGGGACAACTCCTCTCCGGCCGAACAAATGAATTCAACATCGAACTTAACAGAAGCGGCTCTTGCTTCTGCCATTCCGAGCATCTTTGACGAAGGGTCAAGGCCCCAGACTTTGCTGACCTTATCGGCGTCATAGTAAGAAAGGTTTAAACCTGACCCCAGGCCGACCTCCAGCACCCTGCCTTGCGCAAGCGGTACAACCTTTTCTCGTTGACTCATAACTGAATGCATATTGCAGGCGCAGTGGACGAGTTTCGGAAGAAGATACTTGTTGTATAGGTTCATAATGCCTCAGCTACTCACGCAGGAAGGCCAGGAACAGCAATTTACCCTCACGATTAAATGCGGGAGTGTCAAGAATGTGCCTGACGGCTGAAAACAGGGATTGCCTTGATGGGTGAAAAAGCCACGCAAGATTTAACCATCAAAAGGCGACAGGAATTATGCTATGTGGAAAACTTATTTAACTTTCCGCACTTGCGCTGTGAGAGCCGACTCCATACTTCTGCAGCTTTCTGGCGACAGTAGGCTGGCTCATACCAAGAGCTTCGGCAATGTCCTGCTGTTTTCGATAGCGCTTACTGGCTTCGGAAAGTACACGCTTTTCAACGCTCTCCAGAATTTGCGTCATGTTCATCCCGTCGGGCCAACTGCTTTCCACGAGACAACCTTCCCCACTGGACCCCGCAACCACATCCTGAGGCAGATCACCCACATCGAGCATCTCAGTTTCAGACATCACGACCAAACGCTCGCAGATATTCATCAATTCACGCACATTACCGGGATAATGGTAATGAACCAGGACGTCGAGAGCTGCAGCACTCAGTTTTCTTGAAACATTGGACCGTAAAGCAAAATGATCGATGTAGGAGCGAATCAATGCAATCAGACATTCCTTACGTTCACGTAGAGCCGGGACACGCAAAGGGATAACGCTCAAACGGTAGAATAGATCGGTGCGAAACTGGCCGGAAGCAACCAACTGATCGAGATCACGATTGGTTGCGGCAAGCAGACGGACATCAACTTTCCGACTCTGAGTGCTTCCCAGACGGGTAACCACACCATCCTCCATGAAACGTAGTAACTTGACCTGCGAAGCCAGCGGGAGTTCGGCGACTTCATCGAGAAACAGGGTGCCACCATCAGCGAGTTCAAGATGGCCCGGCTTGCTGGCAGAGGCACCGGTAAAGGCACCTTTTTCGTAGCCAAACAATTCGGCTTCGATAAGCGTTTCCGGGATGGCGCCACAATTGATTTTTATGATGGGTTTGTCGCTACGGCGGGAGTTCTTGTGAATCAGGTCAGCGACCAGTCCCTTGCCAACCCCAGATTCACCGAGGATCAGAACCGTCGAGTCGACTTCACTGACTTTCAGCGCCTGTTTGAGCACCTTGACCATACAAGGACTTTTGGCAATCACCCGCTGACAGGAGAGAAACTCTTCCTGTAGCTCTTGTACCTGGTGACGAAAATGTACACCAATCGCCTGTTGCTCTTCCAACTGCCGCTGGAGACGATCCGTTTCAGTAATATCGCGTTCGCTAACCACCACGCGAATCAGTTCGCCGGCATCATCAAACACCGGGGTCGCCGTAGAAATAAGTTTTCGACCGAAACGGTTTTCCTGCAGCAGGCTGACCACACTACGGGACTTGATGGCTTCAAGGGCTGCCGAGGGAAGAATAACCAACCCTTCTTCGGCAACGTCGAGATAGGAACGTCCAACCAACTGCTCAGCAGTGGCGTTGTTGATTCGTTGAGAGGCTGGATTAACACGCAGGATAAGACCGGCACCATCGCAGACAAAAAGGCCATCTGAGGAGGAATCGATGATCGCATCATGTTCCCAGGTCAATTCCTGGATACTCCTGTCCATGGCCTCTCCTTGAACCGGCTCGGCGTTAGTGTGACATCAGCACCGGGACGGTCATTGACTGCAGCAGATAACGACCGACATCGCCAAGGATCTGGTTGCCACGACGGAACTGGGAAAAGGCGCCGAGGACCATCAGGTCGATCCCCTCGTCGGCGCAGCGGTTGAGCAGCAAGTCACCGATACTGAGCCCTGCTGTGACGTGCTTTTCGGCAATGGCATTGATATCGTAGTGTCGCAAATGACTACAAATATCGGCGTTGTGAGATTCGTAGGCCTCATCGCCCCCGTAACCCTGGATTGATATGACGTGAACAGAATCGGCCGCGCGCAGCAGTGGCATCGAATCGTGCATGGCCCGTGAAGATTCGGGGCCACCACGCCAGACCAGCATCACCCGTTTGCCGATTGTTCGGGCGTCACAGGCGTAGGGGACGATCAGCACGGGACGGCCAGCCCCCAGCACCGCTTTTTCCGGAAGGTCAGCGGGGGTCGACTGTTGTTTTGCATCATGGTCAGTCTGGCTGACGATCAGCATGTCGCGATAATGGGCGTAAAGATTGAGCGACTGGACCAGATCAAGATTGTTTCTGGAGCTGTCGGCACAAATCCACTCCGATTCCAGCCCCGCTTGTTCGACCGTTTGCAGAAACTTCAGCTTGGCCTGGTCCGCCAGCTTATAGGGTTGTTCAAAGTCGCTGGCCCGATGGGGTGGAATCGTGTAGAGACCAGTCAGCTTGGCCTGCTGCTGCTGGGCCAACTGGATTGCGGTGGCCAGCCTGGTTGAGCAGGTTGAGCTTAAATCGATATACACCAGAAGGTCTTTTAAGTTCATTGATTGATCCTCTCGCAGTATTGCTCTGCCCCGGCAAGACTATTAATGTTTCTTCCCAAGGTAGGCTTCCTGCACTTTCTCCGAAGCCAACAGCTCTTCCGAGGTCCCGGAGAGGGCGATTTTGCCGACGTCGAGTACATAGCCACGATCAGCCAGCTTCAATGCAGCCTTGGCGTTCTGTTCAACCAGCAGCACCGTCACACCTTTTTTGGCAATCTCCTTGATCTGTTTGAAGATCGCCTTGACCAGGATCGGTGCAATTCCAAGAGAAGGCTCATCGAGCAGCACCA
>JAOUDB010000182.1 GCA_029859485.1 Desulfuromonadales bacterium
ATCAACCAATCAATCGAATAGCGCCCTGATCCGACTGCTGCAAATAGCAAAAAACAGCACAAATAGACTAAAGCCATTTCTTTCTTTTCAAATGGATCAGAAAAGTGTCGACCGAATGCTGCTACAAGCATTGTAAAGCTTACCATCAAAGCGCTAAAGCGGGTTGCTAATCCAATTGATACGGCCAATGAACCAAAAAATTCACTCAAACCTGCGGCCCAAGCAAAAATTACTGGAAGAGGGAATCCCAAAGAACTAACTGCGGCAATAAAACCATCAGAAGGCGGAAGCTTCCCTAGCCCATGGGCAAAAGCCATCATCAGCCCCAAACCCAATCGAGCAATTAACAGGACTCCATTTGCTAGGTTGGAAGTGATGGTTTCACCACTGAACAAAAACGATTTATATTTTATCAAAATCCTCTCCAAATTCATTGCTTTACACTTTACCCATGCATTTTCGATCTAACTCACACTCCCTATTTAAATCCAAGCTAACTATATCATGATGCAAAAGGCTGTGCTTCAGTAGAATTTGTTATAAATACTGCCTTAAATTGAGAAAACGTAAGGCCACCCGCTACCAGGTGGCCATTTTCGTTGGATTAAAGTCCTTACTAAATACCTCTATCAATAATAAGCCCTTTTTCGTCTGAAAGTCGTGACTTATAAGAGTTAGCGCAGCCTAGTAGTGCACCTGCTTCGGGAGCAGGGGGTCGCAAGTTCAAATCTTGTCATCCCGACCAGTATTTACAAGGAGCGACCTTCCCGGGGTCGCTCTTTCTTTTTGTCCTCCGGTCCTATTCTGGTCCGAATTGAATCTCTAACTGACAATTTGATGGTTCAGGAATGTAGCGTTTGTGTGTTCCGGGGCGGGGTTTTGTCTCCGGGGCAATTCTGGGGCGGAGCGTCATCTTTGAGGCGTATCACTTACTTCAATACGCTCCTCAGGACATAGACTTATGCTCTTTACATGTAATAATGGCAGTAAGAACGATTTATAAGGAGCACAAGATGGACTCTGCCAGAACAAGCATAAAAACACTTGAGGCCGTAATAGATCTTGCAATAGCAATGGAAAGTCATGGCCGAAAGTATTACGCAAATGCACGTGACAAAGCTACAGATCCTAAATGTAAAGAGTTCTTCGCCTGGCTGGTTGAACAGGAAGATGACCACCACCAAACCTATCTACATTTAATTGAAAACAGCTCCTTTGCTGAAATATCACCGGAGGAACTATCCGGAGGGTATGGCCACTTCATACAACGGTTGGTCAAAGAGGTAACTGAATCACTCAAAGAAAGCGAAAACCTATCTATGGATAAGGCCATTGAACAGTCTATCTTCTTTGAAGAAAGCGTCATTGAGTACTTCGAAAAAGTGATGTCTTTATTCCCAGAAGAGCAAGCTAAGGTTATTCAGATAATCTGTGACGAAGAGCAAGAGCATATAGAAGCACTAAACCAATACAAAACGGACAATAACATCTAGATCTCAAGCTACCTAGCCGCAGCCTTCCTCGGTTGGGGCTTTTTCATTTTCACCCTTCTGCATCCCCTCCCCGCACCCAAATTTCCACCTCAGGACCGGAATTGGACCAGACATCCCCACTGACCTCTCGCAACGCCACTAAACAACTGAACCCACCCCAGTTCGCAACCCAAAGAATACCCAAAGCTGTGAATCAATATTTTCCTATTGATATATCTGACCATTTTAGTATGATTTAAAACCAACAGAACGAACTTCTTCATGTTCTACGCCTAAGGAAAAACCATAGGAACCGTCGCCCTTATAAAGCTTGCTCATAGAGGGTTAAAAAATCTCCCATGACAGAAGAACAAGCCCTTAAAACCATACTGACTGCTGTAGAAAGGAATTTTCCCAAGGATTGCACTAGCTGTAAACATCGTTTTTACACGTACAAAGAATATCTACAAAAAACTTATCCTCTTGGTGCACCAGTTTCAAATGATGCAGTAATCAATGATTGGCATCCCCAAAGGCCCTTGGGATTCCTTGCTTATTGGAAATGTAAATTCTGCTCTAACACTTTGACAACAAATATTAACTCACTTGAAAAGGATACTGTTTGGCAATTACTGTCATGGCTTAAAGAGGAAATGAAATCCAAGGGAGTTTCGAACAGTGCCATCTTGAATGACATTCGGGTAAAAATAAGAAAACAGGTTTTAGGTGAGTAGCGGAGAAGTTACTCAATCTGTCTTTGATGCTTTAGAAACTCAGCCTCAGCCATTCCCGGTTGGGGCTTTACTATTTATCCTCTCACATTGTTTTAAGTCCTCAAGTTTCGCCAAAACGCAAAATTCTTACTACCCCTGATAAATAATAAATGGCCACCCAGAATTGCTCCAGGTGACCATCGTTATTCGGATTAAAGGGCTTACTGAATACCTCTATCAATAAACTCATCTTTTAGATTAAGCTTAAACTCGTTTGATTAAAACATCCTTCAACAATCGTTTCGGCACAAAGTGGTTCTGGTTTTCATTCCGATAATATTTCACATCCCCTGCAAACGGCACCATTTGAACCTGTTCCACCGGAAACCCGAACGCCACCGCATAGATAATTTCATAGTGCTCAGGAATCTCGAGTAATTCCACCAGTATTTTTTTATCAAGGTTGCCGATCATGCATGAGCCGATCCCCTCTGCTGCAGCGCATATACACATATTCTGCATGGCCAGCCCGGCATCTACTTCACGGTAGGTCTGTTTAACTTCCGTATTGCCTAAAACAATGATGTAGGCAACAGGACGTTCTGCGTCTACCGGTCCATTCCAGTCAGGTAAGTAGCCAGCCCAGCGCATATGCTTATGCACTTTCGCAACCATCTCTTCTTTGTTAATGGTAATGTAACTGAGTGGTTGCAGATTGGCAGCACTCTGACTCATACGTGCTACATCCACCAACTCGACCAAAACGTCCTCGGATATTTTCCGTCCAAAATCAAACCGACGGTAGGAACGATTCTTCTCAATCAATAGTTTCATATCTTTAATTCTCATATTTCACTCCACACAAAAGTATACGACTCTATCCACGATCCCAAGGGTACAATTGAGTGCCCATCTTCAAAAGTGTTGATTCAGCGTGGCTAAACGCCGAAAGCGTACTTAAGAAGGTTTTCTTTTGGGCAGCGTACAAAGTGACCTATTTTCCGGGTAATCGGCAAGTGGAATTTGTTAGAAAGGTTGAGTTTTAAGAACGAATTTCAGTCAGATAGGGAGCTTGATACTGCTGACTGGGTATTTACTATTTATCCTCTCGCATTGTTTGGAGTGCCTGAAATTGGCTAAAACTTGGAATTATTACTAACCCTGCATTCCAGTAAAGCCGAAAGCTTACTGCCAGTCGTGACTTATGAATTAACTTAATCACAAAGAGGGTAAATTCCCAGCAGCTTGCTGCGGGGTAGTTCATTCGATCTAAAGATTGCTTGATTACAATACTTAGAGCAAAGGTTTCACAAAAGTTAAGAAGGCCTTGGTCCCTCGTGCCCCAACCTCCTTGCCGAAATTTGCCCTTCCACCATTTGGAAAGCTACCCACATCTCTGTAGTTCTTGTAGAAGTCGGCGTGGTCAACGTCAACAACCGGCTTTCCCTCAATCAATTCAAAGGATGCGGAGTAACGAAATGGCCAAATATCAACCAGTGGTAGAAAATTTGAAAAGTCCACAAGCATCGCATTTGTTTCATTGACGCCCATCAGTCTATTCTTACGGGCGATCACCCAAGAGTTTTCTGGTCTCATATCTGCTTTGATGTGACCCTTCAAAGTACGAGAAAAATTGTTATCCCTTACAAATAGGCCGGACTCAGTATTGATATTTTCACTGCGTGGATCCAGGTTATAAGACCCAACAAAAGAGACCATCTCATCTACTACCATTGATTTTGCATGCATACAGAGGTAAGGGTTTTCGTCCCTAAAAATAGGCTTCTGGTTATCTCCTTGGTCGTTTTCTAACACAGTCATACTTTGAGTCTCTTGCCACCTTTTTCGATGCTCAGACATGCTAAAAGCTCTGGCTTGCAAGCGATCATAATTAGGCAAGAAGGATCGTAGGTCACCGGGAAGTGGTTTGAACTCATAAATTTTAAATTTTAGATCACTCAGATAGGTTTTTTTCTGTTTATAAGATAGCGCATAGACATACCAGCTATCTGTTGCTGCCAAGCTGTTAGTAGAAATACGCATGTCGATCTCTGGGTTCTGCTTACGGATCTTTTTGAACATCTTTATCGCTGGGGATGTCAGCACCAGGTAAGGCGTTTGTATATAAACCGACTGCTTTGCCTGTGATGCCAAATCGGCCAACTCTTGGGTAACTTTGCTGCGGCTGTTGATACGAAATAGAGCACGTTCGGTCTTGTGTGGAGCGTCGGCAATAAAATACGCTTTATCAACCTCGACCAAGGATTCGACGAATATTTGTGAGATCAAGTCTGAGTTGTTTGCATGGATGGATATATCATCGAAAAGACCGTTCAGTTGAAAGCTGTCCCAAGTGTGCCATGTTTCATAAATACCTCTCTTCTGGTATCTTTTAACGTCTGCTAGATCTGCAACGTTAATCGAACGTTCGAACTCCCAGTAGCCGTCAAAACTCTCTTTCATCTCTCGAACTGCTGACCCGACCACTAATATGTCGCGATCTTTGTAATTCATGCCTTGGGCTTTGTCGTAGTAGGCATTCTGGTAATTTCTGCCACCAGTGATGCCGATTAGATCATCAACGACAAATGTCTTATTGTGCATGCGCTGGTTCAGGCGATTAAAGCTAAAAATGACAGCGTACAATTTGTCTAGAGTGGACGGATCGGCTTTAAGTTGACCAAGAAAGCCCGCTAATGGATTGAAGACCTTGATATGAAAGTTGGGGTGGGCGTAAGCGAGAAAACAGGCAATTTCGGTGTTTTGCTCTGAGGCCAAATGGTCAATCAATAATTGCACCTTCACGCCACGACGAGCAGCCTGTATCAGCTCGTAAATGATCAAACGGCCTGTTTCATCGTTAGCCCATATCATCGTTTGGATTGTAATGTTACTTTTGGCGCTGCGAATGAGATGAATACGTGCAAGCAGAGCTTCGTTTCCAATCTCGAGAAGTCTTACGTAGTTCTTGTCGGGAGTGGTTGTGGCCAGGACCTTGGCATGAACTGCTAGCGGTGATTCTAGGCAAGGAGTGATGGTTGGTTCTGTGGCTGGTCTTTGTAACTCAGCAAGCGGAATAGACGAACAACTCCACAATGACACCAGCAGGATTGCTACAAAACAGTATCTTATTGTCCCCAGTATGGTGAACAGATACATTAAGAACCCTCCCCACCCCCTGTTTTTCCATAAGTATAGATAAAGAGTAAAGGGATTAGAGCGCAATGCAACACTCTTGTGTCGGGAGATGTCTTTCTTATAATTCCTCTCACATTGTTTCAGGGCGCTCAGATTGGCCGGATGCTAAATTCTTACTGACCCTGACATATAGGAAAGGCCACCAAGGATCGAACCCTGGTGGCCATAGTTTTGTCTTCCTGAATGTCTCTATCAATAAGAAGCCGGTTTTCTTCTCATAAGTCGTGACTTGTAAGAAAAGGTTAGTTTAGCCAAGGAGTGGAGGAGGCCAAAACGTTTACTTTGACTAGTTGTAAAATTTCAAAGTATCAGGCCCAAAGAACAGAGATCCGATAATGACTTTATACTC
>JAOUDB010000183.1 GCA_029859485.1 Desulfuromonadales bacterium
GGCATTAGCCGCGAACGAGTCAGGCAGATCGAGCAGAAGGCCTTGAGCAAATTACGCAATGTCATGGCTGAACACCCATCATAAGAGTGCAATCTATTTACAGGCTGAGGAATGAATTGACAAACGAGCCATTTTGCCGTTATCTAGGACCTTCATTCTTCTCACTTAAGGCTTTAACAAATTTAACCAAGACAGGGCGGTTCAGTAATGCATAAATCGGTCACTTCTTTTTTTCTTTTAGGTCTCTTTCTCACTGCTGCCTGCGCACCCAGCACAGTCGTGCCGCCAGCAAAGAACGCCGGTGTTTACTTCCAGGAGGGTGAAGATTTCTTCGAAAAAGGGCTCTATGACGACGCCATAGCTTCATGGGAGAAGGTCCGTGACAGCTACTATTCACCAGAGATGAACACCCTCGCAGAGCTGAAAATCGCCGAGGCACATTTCCTTGCTGAAGAATATCTCGAGGCCGGTGTTGCCTACGAAGAATTTCTGAGAAACCACCCCGACCACCCACGCGTCGCAGATGTCCTCTATCAACTCGGACTCTCTTACGTCTACCAGATGCTTAACGTCGACCAGGATCAGAGTGCGACAATTTATGCGCTTAACGCCTTCCAAACCTTGAAGGAGCGTTTTCCGGAAGATCGCCGCATGGAAGAGGTCCAGATTTATATTGATCGCTGCCTCAACCAGTTGGCGTCCAGTGAAGTGCAAGTGGGACAGTTCTACCTGCGCACCAAGTCTTACGCGGCCTCAATCAATCGCCTGACGGGAGTCCTTAAAAAGTACCCGAACTACTATCAACGCGACAAGGCATACTATCTGCTGGGTCAGGCTTACCTGATGAACGGTGAGAAAGATGAGGCCGTTGCCTCTTTCAACACTCTTTTCAACGACTACGTCGGCAGCGAATACATCCTTGACGCACAGAAATATATGGAAACGAATTACTGATCCCCGCACAGTTAGAATGATTAAAAAGCCCATCCTTGCGGATGGGCTTTTTGCTTTTCAGGTCAGGCATTTGCGAACCAATGAAGAGCTACTGCATACTGTATATTTTCCCTTGACTAAAGCCTTGCCCCATACTATAAAAATGTTCTATTTTGTATACGGAAAGAAAGAATCCGTTCTGCCGGAGCAACCCTCGAGCCCTACTCATAGTGACCTGGCCTTGTCGAGTTTACTCTGGGATACCGAAGAAACCGCAATTTAAGAGAAAGTCATCGCCGAGATAAAGGACAGCGTTCTAATTTTAATCTTATTCTCGGCAAACACTTCTAAGTCCGGGTGATATCCCGGATAAATTCCATCATGGAGGAGAGAGCATGTCCGATTACGGAACCTTAGAAAGTCGCGTTCGTCGCAAGTCCCTGCTCAACAAGGTTATGAAGCCTGAAGATACGATCAAGTTCTTCAGCACTGGACAGAACCTGGTATGGTCCGGTTTCACCCCGGCCGGTTACCCTAAAGCGGTACCCATCGCATTGGCTGACCACGTTGAAGCCAACAACCTGCAAGGTCAGATGAAGTTCAACCTCTTCATCGGTGCCTCTGTCGGTGCTGAAACAGAAGATCGTTGGGCTACCCTCGACATGATCGACCGCCGCTGGCCTTACCAGACCGGCAAGAACATCGCCAAAGGGATCAATGCTGGCAAGATCCGTATGGGCGACAAGCACCTCGGCCACTTTGCTCAGGATATCAGCTACGGTTTCTACACTGAAAACGGCCGTTACGACATCGGTATCTTTGAAGTTTCTGCCATCACCGAAGACGGTGGCCTGGCCCTGACCAGCTCCTGCGGTATCGTTGCTGAAGCGATCGGCCTCTGCGACAAAATCATCCTCGAAGTCAATACCGGCCAGCCTTCTTTCGAAGGTATGCACGACATTCACATGCAGCAGAAGCCACCCAATCGCGCACCTTTCCTGATCACCAGCGCTGACAGCCGCATTGGTACCCCATACGTTCCTTGCGACATGGAAAAAGTTGTCGCTGTTGTCGAGTCCAAACATCGTGACAAGGGCCGTGCCTTTGCTGACATGGACGACACCTCTGAAGCAATCGCCGGGCACATCATGGAGTTCTTCGCTCATGAAGTGAAGCGCGGTCGTCTGCCAGAAAACCTGCTGCCCTTGCAATCTGGCGTCGGCTCCATCGCCAACGCAGTTGTCGGCGGACTCGCCAAAGGTCCCTTCCACGGGCTGTCGGTTTACACCGAAGTCCTTCAAGACACCATGCTCGACTTCATCGACGGCGGCAACCTGGACTTCGCTTCAGCTTGTTCACTCTCGCTCTCTGAAGATCCTGGTTTCCCTCGCTTTTTTGACAACTGGGACAAGTATGCTGACAAAGTCGTCATGCGCCCCCTGTCAATCGCCAACGCACCTGAGCCGATCCGTCGTCTTGGCGTCATCGCTATGAATACCCCGGTTGAGTTTGACATCTACGCCCACGCCAACTCCACGTTGGTTGGCGGTACCCGGATGATCAACGGCCTCGGTGGTTCAGGCGACTACCTGCGTAACGGCTTCCTGAAGATCATGCATTCGCCTTCAACGCGTCCGAGCAAGACCGACCCACTCGGCATCACTTGCGTTGTACCGAAGGCTCCGCATATCGACCACACAGAGCATGATCTCGACGTGCTGGTTACCGAGCAGGGTCTGGCTGATCTCCGCGGTGTCGCACCGAAAGAGCGCGCCAAGCTGATCATCGAAAAATGTGGTCACCCAGAGTACAAGCCAATTCTCAACGAGTACCTGGACATGGCAACTAAAACCTGTATCGCAAAGGGTATCGGCCACGAGCCTCAGCTCTTTGATCGCGCCTTCAAGATGCAGCAGAACATGGCCGAAAATGGCACCATGCGCATCAAGAACTGGGACATCAAAATCGACCTCTGCGAATAGATTTCGACTGTCTCAAAGCAGTAGCATCAAAGCCCCGCCGGTTATCCGGCGGGGCTTTTCTTTTCACAACCATCCTCCACAAATTACGGCCGACCCGACCTAGCTAAAAATTCCTCGCTTTGCAAAAGACCTATCGACTGCCAAAATGTTGAAATAGTGGCATAAACTGCTCGTGAAAAAAGTAGTCCATACTACTTTCAATGGTTATAATTCCACTTCTAAAGAAGGGGGGCTCACTTTTTCCCATTAAGCACACAACTAGACATATAGCTTTTTATTGCTTCTCCGATAATAGCAAAACCGGGGCAACCTGGTGACGCAGAACCAAGGGGTCGGGATTATTGTATTTTTCCGACCAGCCTAGCTGCCGCAGGTAGCTATGTACTCTTCCGCGCCAAATTCACCAGCAATCAGTACGCGAAGCTGCAGAATGGCTCAATCGATAAAATGGTTCAATGAACGCTGTGCGAGAAGACTTAATCGGCAACAGCCTGAATGTTAACTAAAGAAGGCCGAGTGCAACGGCACTCGGCCTTCCGATTTATATTTTCGCGATCCGCGTACCGCGTCACACATCCAGGTCGTTTAAAGGTTTACAGCCTTATCCTTCAGATAAGAAGCAACACCTTCCTTATCAGCCTTCATCCCGTCATCACCCTTGTTCCAACCAGCGGGACAGACTTCACCATACTTTTCAGTGAACTGCAGAGCATCAATCATGCGCAACATCTCATCAACGTTACGACCAAGAGGCAGGTCATTAACAACCTGGTGGTGGACTTTGCCATCCTTGCCGATCAGAAAAGAACCGCGGAAAGCAACACCTGCAGCTTCAAATTCAACATCGTAAGCCCGGCAGATCTCGTGCTTGACGTCGGCGACCAAGGGATAAGTCACGGCACCGATACCACCGTCATCTACAGGAGTGTTGCGCCAGGCAATATGAGTGAACTGGGAATCAATGGAGCAGCCGATGACCTGGACATCACGTGATTCAAATTCAGCAATCCGTTTGGAGAAAGCTATCAGTTCGGTTGGGCAGACAAAAGTAAAATCAAGCGGATAAAAGAACAGAACAACATATTTTCCCGCGTAATCTGAAAGAGAGAAATCAGCTTTTATCGAACCATCGGCCAGAACAGCTGCAGCTGTAAAATCAGGGGCTTGCTTTCCCACAAGAACACTCATCGCGTTAATCTCCTTAAGGTTATTGAATTATTGGCAAACATCAATTTGGACATTATTCTACTCACCCTGTGCAAACAGTCAAGACAATTCTGACCGAATTGGTCATTTATACAAAAAAGAAAAAAGGCTGGCTTTATACATAACCAGCCCGGCAGAAGTTTACTAAGTTTGGAACAAGCCCTGTGGGTCGCCAACCCCCCAGCCCCCGACTATTTCTTCTTACTGCGTGGATGAGCCTTATCGTAGACCGACATCAGTTGATCGACGCTGACCTGGGTATATTTTTGCGTGGTTGAAAGAGAAGCGTGACCCAGCAGCTCCTGTATGGCACGAAGATCTGCTCCGCCATCCAGCAGATGGGTGGCAAAAGAATGTCGCAAAGCATGTGGGCTGATGTCTTTAATGAGACCAGCTTTGATCAGGCGGGTTTTCAGGTTGCGTTGAACACTGCGTGGCGTCAATCGACCTCCCCGCGCATTGAGGAACAGCGGCTCCTCCGCGTCGGGCAGGTTTCGAGCTTGAAGATAAACCAGCAGAGCCTCATGAGATTTACGGCCGATCGGCACGATCCGTTCCTTGCGGCCTTTACCAAGCACACGCACAAGCTTCTCGCGCAAATCAAGAGCTCCTACGTCCAGGCCGGTCAACTCACTGACACGTAAGCCACTTGAGTAAAAGAGTTCAACAATGGCCCGGTCACGCAAATCCAGAAGCGTATTGCCATAACCACGCTCCATCAGCGCCGTGGCTTCATCGACCGAGAGGGTTTTTGGCAGATAACGATTCAACTTGGGAGACGACAAACCTTCGGCAGGATTATTGGCCAGACGACCCTCGCGGACCAGGTAACGAAAAAAAGTTCGCAAGGTGGAAAGTTTCCTGGCGATCGAAGTCCGCTGGTTGCGTTTATGCAACTCAGCGAGATAGCGACGCAGGATGAAGCTATCGAGCCGGGCCAGAGATTGCAGATCAGAGCCACCATGCTCTTCAAGAAAGACTCGAAACTCGCCAAGATCACGCAAGTAAGCTGATCTTGTATGGGGCGAGAGGTTTCTTTCATCAGATATATATGTGGTAAAACTGTCTATCAGCTTTTGCATCGCTGGGCCACCCTTCCTCCGGTTAGAATACAACAGTGGTGTTCAGAAAAAAAGCTGTAAGGACAATCCTCTCTAAAGTTCACAGGCTTACAGCCCTACAGCTTAATACTTAATAGCTGTATCCATATTGACGGTCCTATATCCGCGTGAGATAATCTTTTCACCATGACAATTTTACTCTCTCTACTGCTCTTATTGATGAAGACAACTATCTGCGTGGTGGCTCTGACGGTTCTGCTGAGCTATACCGTTGCCTGGTATGAGCGCGCGAACTCAAGTCCAGCGCTGATTGACCGACGCTTTACAACGCGCGGAATCGGTATCGCATTCTGGTTGCTTATTCAGGAGACAGGCTGTCTGCTACTGACGATCCTGCTTCGGCCTCTCGGTTGGCAACAGCCACGAATTCCCGATTCGAAAGATTCTGAGAACCCGCCTGTCATTCTCCTGCATGGTCTGTTTCAGAACCGTAGCTGTCTTCTCTGGCTGCAACGCCGGCTAAAAGAGGCTGGATATCAGC
>JAOUDB010000184.1 GCA_029859485.1 Desulfuromonadales bacterium
CCTCGACGACCCGATTGGCACGGTGAGTATTAATATCCACCCAGTGCTCATTAACCCGAACCAGTTCCCATGACCAGGCCAGCTTGCGTTTCGGGTTGTCACTTTTCGACAGCAACACCTGCTGGCCGGGCACAGCGCACTGCTGCATGCTGCCGGTATTCGGTGTATGCGCTGTCACCAGGGAACCGTCCTCCAACTCAATATCGGCCAGAAAACGTTTATAACGACGCACCAGTCGCCCTGCAACCAACGGCTGAGGTAAAACCATTTCGACTCCTTTGCAACGATCTTCTTGTCATTGTAACGAGCAAGCCGACCCACTGCAAAGAGGAAAGAATTTGACTCTCAACCTTCACTCCCCTAGACTGACGTCGTTTTCATCGCCAAGCCCCCGATTTGCCAGAAACTTTTGAGTCGTCATGAGTATCCCAAACCATTCTGAAACAACACGCCCACTGCACCCTGATGCGGTTCGTATCCTGCCGTTGGGAGGCCTGGGCGAAATCGGCCTTAACATGATGGTCATAGAGGCCGCAGGTGGTCTGTTAATCATCGACTGTGGCCTGATGTTTCCGGAAGCCTACATGCTCGGCATCGACCTGGTCATCCCGGACATCACGGCGATCGTTGAACGAAAAGACGAGATCCGTGGCCTCCTCCTGACCCATGGCCACGAAGACCACATCGGCGCCATCCCCTTTCTGATCGAAGCTCTCGGTTTCCCGCCGATCTACTCCTCGCCGTTAACCTTGGGGCTGCTCGACAACAAACTGGAAGAACATCAACTGAAAAGTCGCGTGACCTGCAGGAGCATTAAAGTCCGCGAACCGATCGAAATCGGCCCATTTGAAGTCGAGTTCTTCCGCGCTGCCCACTCCATTGTCGATGGCTGCGGACTGGCGATTCGCACTCCGGCCGGACTGATTGTGCATACCGGTGACTTCAAGCTCGACCCGACTCCGGTGGACAACCAGCCCACCGACCTGGGTCGCCTGGCCTCCTACGGCGAAGAAGGTGTCCTGCTGCTGTTCTCAGATTCCACCAACGTTGAGAACACCGGCCAGACCCTCTCCGAGAGGACTGTTGGCGACGCCCTCAACGATCTCCTGCCACGTTGTACCGGCAAGATCCTGGTGGCCACCTTCTCCTCGAACATCCACCGCATCCAGCAGATCGTTAATGCCGCGATCAAAGCCGAGCGCAAAGTGATGGTCTCGGGCCGCAGCATGGTCAGTAACATCGCCATCGCGCGGCAGCTTGGCTATCTCACAATTCCGGACGACATCCTGATCGACCTCCGCCAGATGCGTGACATGCCATCGGAACAGGTTTTGATTCTGACCACCGGCAGTCAGGGTGAACCCTTGAGCTCGCTCTCGCGCATCGCTATGGACGACCACAAGCAGATCAGCATTGAACCGGGCGACACCGTCATCCTTTCATCCAAGTTCATCCCCGGCAATGAAAGGGCGATCACGCACCTGATCAATCATCTTTATCGCCGCGGCGCAGAAGTCCACTACGAGACAACCAGCGAGATCCACGTCTCCGGGCACGCCAGCCAGAACGAACTCAAGACCGTGCTCAACCTGGTCAAGCCGAAATATTTTGTACCGGTGCACGGTGAGTATCGGCACTTGGTCAAGCATGCACAGTTAGCGCAGAGCATGGGCTGGCAAGCAGACCGGGCGATCGTTATCAGCAACGGTACGCCACTGGTCTTCTCCGAAAATGGACACCATGTCGAGCCAAAAGCCGAAACGGGACGGGTCTTCATTGACGGTAAAGGGGTCGGTGATGTTGGCGAGATGGAACTGCGTGATCGCCGCCACCTGGCAAACCATGGCCTGGTGATCGTCTTTTTAGCACTCAATCAGAACAACGGCGCCATCGTTTCCGGGCCGGAGATTATTACCCGGGGGTTTATTCCCGAAGAAGAAAGCGAGGAACTCCTCAGCGAAGCCCGTGAACGGATCTGCCAGATGCTCGAAGAACACAGCCCGGCAGCCATGGCCGACTGGGAAGAACTGCGCGTTGAAGTGCGTAAAATTCTGCGTCGCCTCTTCAATAAAACCATGGCTCGGCGGCCACTGATTCTACCCGTGATTATGGAACTTTAAGGCTGGAGGCTGGAGCAATTGTGCCGCCACTATGATTATCAACTGAACGTGTTCAAGATTTTTCTTACAACTTAAAGCTTACAGCTTAACACTGGATCATCATGACTTTCCTAGACGCAATACTCCTTGGTATCTTGCAAGGTGCCACCGAGTTTCTCCCCGTATCTTCAAGCGGCCATCTGGTTCTTGCTCAACACATGCTCGGCGATTTCGACCAGGTCGGCGTGCTTTTCGATGTCCTCCTGCATCTCGGCACCCTTGTCGCTGTTGCCATCTATTTCTGGAGTGATTTAAGCGGCCTCATCTCTTCCCTCTGGAGACGTGACGACCTGGCCAAACAGCAACGCTTCATGGTCGGCCTGCTGATTGCCGGCTCGATACCGACAGCTATTATTGGCCTGTGTTTCAAGGACTTCTTTGTCGGTCTCTTTGAGAAACCGGCGTTCGTCTGCGTCATGCTGCTGGTTACAGGCAGCCTACTCTGGCTGGCGGAGCGTTTGCGCAACCGCGACTTCGCGCGCAAGGAGATGAACTGGACGGACGCTATCCTGGTCGGCACCGTACAGGGGTGCGCCATTATCCCCGGCATCTCCAGGTCCGGCTCAACCATTGCCGCCTTGCTGCTGCGCGGCGTCGATGGCGAAACGGCCGCCCGTTTCTCGTTTCTTCTGGCCCTGCCCGCGGTCTTCGGTGCCGCCCTGCTTTCCGTTAAGGACCTCGACAATGTCGCAAGCGGAGCCTTTCTCCCTTACCTGACCGGAACGGTTGCAGCCATGATCACCGGCCTGCTCTGTATCCATCTCCTGATGGGCATTATCAGGCGTCGTCGCCTGCATTGGTTTGCTCTTTACTGTTGGCTGGTCGGCGGCCTGGGGCTGGTATTTTTACTGTAAACAGCTTTTTCGCTCTACCCACAGAAAAACATGCAACAGGCAAGCCATCAATCTTTGACCTTTCCCCTATAATTGCGCTAACATGGCGCGAATTACTTATGGGGTTACTTAATGAGCGAAAAACCACGCAAAACCTTTCTACGTGAACACATCAAGAAAGAAATCTCTGGCCTCTTCTGGATGGCTGCGGGTCTCTTTCTCCTCTTGAGCCTGGTTTCGTTCAACAACAACGACCCCTCGTTCAACAACAATCTCGATCCGGCGCAGATCAGTAACTTCTGCGGCAGGGTCGGTGCTTACGTCTCTGACCTCTTCTACCAGATCATCGGCATTCCAGCCATGATGATCCCCTTCGCCTGTCTGCTCTTTGCCTGGCGGCTGCTCAAGTTCCGTGACCTCCATCCTCGCGCCTACAAAATAGCCGCTTTCATCGTGATGTTGATCTCCATTGCCGGCCTGATCTCGCTCAAAATCGAGAAAGTCGCCCTCTTTGGACAGACCCTCAACCAGGCGGGAGGCTTTATTGGCTACTTCCTGGCAAGCACCTTGAAGAGCTGGTTCAACCTGACCGGTGCCGCCATCTTCCTGGTCGTCTTCTTTTCGGTTTCTTCGATGCTGGTCGCTCGTTTCTCAATGGTTCTGTTCCTTGAAGGGCTATTGGCAGGACTTGCCGTCGGCATGGAAAAACGCCGTGAAGCCCGCAAGGCCCGCCGGGAATTGAAAGAAGCTGACAAGCCAAAAAGAGCGAAAGCACCAGTCATTCGCGCCCCGCAACCGGCTCCCGCGCCTGTCATCAAAGAGAGCAAAAAGAACAGCAAAAAGAAAGCCCAGGCTAACCAGGTAGCGTTTGAGTTCCTTGAGCCTTCGGGAACCTACCACCCACCCTCGCTGACCCTGCTTGACCATGATGGTGAAGCGGCAAAGCCGGTCGATAAAGAAGCCCTGATGATGAACGCCCGCCTGCTGGAGAAGAAGCTGCTCGACTTCAACGTCGAAGGCGACGTCTCCGAAGTCAAGCCAGGGCCCGTTGTCACCATGTACGAATTTGCCCCGGCGCCAGGTGTTAAGGTCAACAAAATCGCCGGCCTTTCTGATGACCTGAGTATGGCGCTCAAAGCACTCTCAATCCGGATTGTCGCCCCGATCCCGGGCCGCGGCGTAGTCGGCATCGAGATCCCCAATCGCGACCGTGAGATGGTTTATCTCAAGGAGATCTTCTCCACCGACGAATTCCAGAAAACGGGCGGCAAACTGCCACTTGCACTGGGTAAAGACATCTTCGGTCACACGGTTGTTTCCGATCTGGCTAAAATGCCGCACCTCCTGGTTGCCGGTTCAACCGGAACAGGTAAATCGGTTTCGATCAATGCCATGATCTTGTCCCTGCTCTACCGTGCTGACCCCCGGGATGTCCGTGTCATCATGGTTGATCCGAAGATGTTGGAGCTTTCAATGTACGAAGGCATTCCACATCTCCTGCTGCCGGTCGTGACCAATCCCAAAAAAGCGTCTCTGGCCCTCAACTGGGCGGTTCGCGAAATGGAGCGCCGCTACAAGTTGATGTCCGACAAGGGCGTACGCAACATCGACGGCTACAATCGCAAGCTGGCCAAAGAAGAGAAGGACAAGAACTCAAAACGACAGCAGGGGTTGGATAACGATGACGTCGTCGATCTCATGGAAGAGGATCTTCCGGAGATTGAAATTGCCGAGGGAGAAGTGCTTGATCATGGACATCTGCCCTACATCGTCGTCATCGTCGATGAGCTCGCCGACCTGATGATGGTCGCCGGTCGTGAGATCGAAGAATCGATCGCCCGCCTTGCACAGATGGCCCGCGCTGCCGGCATCCACCTGATTCTCGCAACACAACGACCAAGCGTCGATGTTATTACCGGCCTGATCAAAGCCAACTTCCCGACCCGTCTTTCGTTCAAGGTCTTCTCACGCACCGATTCACGTACGATTCTCGACCAGATGGGCGCCGAAGCACTGCTCGGTAACGGTGACATGCTCTTCTTGCCACCCGGAACCGGCGCCGTACAGCGTGTCCACGGTGCGTTTGTCTCAGAGATTGAAGTCCAGCGTGTGGTTGATTTTCTCAAGAAACAAGGGCAGCCTGATTATGACAAATCAATCCTTGAAGCCCCGGCGGCAAGTGAAAGTGGTGGCAGCGATGGCGACGATGAATATGACGAGAAGTGGGATGAGGCGCTTACCGTTATCGCCGATGCCAAACAAGCCTCCATATCCATGCTTCAGCGTCGACTGCGCCTCGGCTACAACCGTGCGGCCCGCATGATTGAGAAGATGGAAGCGGAAGGAATCGTCGGGCCTTCCGATGGCACCAGTCGTCCGCGTGAGGTGTTTATCAACAAGATTGGCGGCGATGAGTAAGCAGGCCAACACCGCCTTTTATATTTAGCAGAAGCCTGAACAGTTCAGACACCCTTCAAAGCTGGAGCAGAGAATCAACCTGCTCCCGTTTCCAATTCACAGTTCTCAACTTAAGCTGAATCGACTGACCCGTTGATGCAGTCTTAAAACTCAACAAAAGCGCACCCAACAACCTGGCAGGCTCTACCGTCCCCCTCTTTGGCAGAGAAACGGTTTGAAAATCGGAAGGAGGATGCTAACATGTCTGATCGGAGAAAGAATTGGAGGAAACACCGATGGACGTC
>JAOUDB010000185.1 GCA_029859485.1 Desulfuromonadales bacterium
TGTAACCCGTCGATATGCAAGGCCAGGTTGGTGTCGTGCAGCTTGTATCCGATTTCGCCCAGGGTCACGGGCAGTGACAGCAGGGACGAAAGCTCTTCCTCCGCATTTTTCCGGTAATTGTTGAGATCAAAGGTGAAAAGAAAATAGCCAATCGAAACCGCTGCCAGAATGGCGATGGTCAAGATGCTGTAAAGAAGCAGTCGCTTGCTCTGTACAGGTTGCGAGGGCTGTTCCGTCATGAGTCCTCAGCGATCGTCTTAGGGGTCTCCAGTAAGGCCTCCTGCTCCGTTAAGCGTGGCAAGAGAACCGTGAAGGAGCTGCCTTCGTCGACTGTGCTTTCGGCATTGATCGTGCCGCCATGTAGAATGACAATCTCTCTTGCCAGGCAAAGTCCGAGGCCCACTCCTCCTGTTTCGCGTGTATCACCTGTGTCGAGTCTGTGAAACGGCGAGAAAATTGATTTCAGCTCATGTTCTGGAATGCCGATACCCTGGTCAGTGACACAGATAGAAACCTCTCGTTCATTGCTCTGCGCTGAGAGGTTGATCTTGCCTCCCTGGGGAGAGTAACGACAGGCGTTCTCCAGAAGTTGTGTGATGACCTGATTCAGCTCTTTGCGGTTACCGTAGATTGCTGCCTCTGTCAGGCAGTTGATCTGGATGACGTGATGCTTCTTGCAGTCGCGGGTATTGGCCTGCACTTTTTCCAACAACTCTCGAACAGACAGGTATTCATAATCGATCCGTGTCCGGTCTGTTTTGAGACGCCTGATATCCAGAAACCTGTTGATTAGATCCGTTAGTTTTTCTGTCTCCTGGCAGATGATGTTTATGTGCCGTCTGTGCTGCTCAGAAAGATCCTGTTCCCCTTGCAGGAGTTCGGCAAAGCCGCTGATCGCAGTCAACGGTGTGCGCATTTCGTGACTCATCGCCGAGAGAAGCTCATCCTTGATCCTTGCCAACTCCTTGCGCTCGGTCACATCTTGAGCGACCTCGAGACGAACCAACCGGCCATCGGTCCAGCGAATGGCCTTGTCGAAGCATTCGTACCAACGCTTTGTTCTGGTGTTGAGAAACTCCCACACCACCGGATCGCCAGGTTCCCCATTATCGAGGAGTTGTGGATTGGTACAGAAATCACAAGGTTGATCCATATTGACCTGCAGATAGTTATAGCATTTGCGCTTTTGCCAATCCGGTCCAAAAAAGTCGACAGCAAAGCGATTCACGTAAAGCAGTTCGTAGGTCTCCAGGTCGGCAACGTAGATAACGGCGTTCATCGAATCGAAGAGGGTGTTGAGTTGATGGATATGATCCTGCATCTCCTTCTGGATTCTGTCACGTTCCTCTTCGAGCGCTTCTTCATTGCTGCGCAGTCTCTTTAGGCTGTGAGCCAGGTAGAAATAAAGTAGGGCTGCCGTTACCCCCACAAACAACCAGCCCTTGATGGTTTGGGCCTGTGTCAGTTGGATCGGGTCGCTAATGAACCACACCAGGATAGTGTCGGAGAAGTAAATCCAGAGGCAGGCGAAAATAGAGTAGAAAAGCGCTGTTCGTGCTGCTGTGCGTTGATGAAGTGCTCTTCTGCTCTGTGGGTTGGTTGAGGGCATTGGGTTGCGAAACCTGTTGTTTGTTTTGAAAATGAAACTGGCGTCGAAAGTCCCTAAAGAGAATCAGGATAAAGGAACAGGATGAACGTCATTATAACTGTATTTTTAACCCGTGGCGTAATTTATCGTTCTTTTTGTTGTCGGCGCTTCAGTGTGCCTCTGACGAATTACAATTCCAACGCATCCGGTGAAAACTGCAGGGTCAACAGTAATGCCTTCAAGTCTTCCGGAAGGGGTGCTTTGACGGTAATGGTCCGTTCATCATTTGACAGGGGAAAGGTCAACTGGTGACAATGCAAAAAGGGTCGGCTCAGCTCATTAATGAGCTCCCCTCGATAACGGACGTCGCCAATGATGGGATGCCCCGACACTGCCAGTTGATGCCTGATCTGATGGTGGCGGCCGGTGACCAGTTGCAACTCCAGCAAGGTGTAGTTTTCTGTTGAAGCCAGAGGTTTGTACCTGGTCAACGCCTCTTTGATCTTACCTTTGGCAGGAACCTCACTGTCAAGCTCTCCGGACTCGGTGAGCTTGCCGCTGACCAGTGCCAGGTAACTTTTTCTGAACTGGCCCGCAGTCAACATTTGACCAAGCTTGCTGATTGCCGCGCGACCCTTGCCAAACAGAACCGCGCCTGAGGTCCCTATGTCGAGGCGATGAACTGGCGAGACCTGAAAGTTTTCTTTGCGCAGGGATAAAAAATCCTGAACGCGGTGCAGGAGATTGTCTTCATGACCCACAGCTCGATGGATGGCTAGGCCGTCTGGTTTGTTGAGAACTATACAGTCTGAGTCTTCGTAGAGGAGCTGCTCGGGTTTGACAGGAAGTTTTTCGATACATTCAAGCCAGCGTTGTGAGTTTTTGACAGCAATCGTCTCGCCGACGCGGGTGAGCCTGCTGGCTTCGGCTTTGTCCTCGTTAACGGATACTCGCTGTTTCTTGCAGAGTTGGCGCAGAAAGGCGGCAGGTGCCGTCGGAACTCTCAGCGCCAGCGCTTCGTGCAGCAGCAGATTTTCTTCGCGTAAATTGATTTGCCATTGAGTCATAATCTCTTCTTAACACAGTTGTTGCGGGTTTGCGAGGCTGCTCTGCGCAGAGGTGAAAAAACCATGTTCGGCAGGTATTAAATCTCCTTTACTCCGCTGCCATAGCTTGCTAACATCTTCCGCTAATTACTGCCCGTCTGTGGATTCTACCTGGGCACGATGAATTGAACAGTTTGTTAGAGGGTCAGGGCGCTGCAATCGCCCTTTCAGCATCGACTCCCCAATGAAAATTAAACGTATCGAAATTACTGGTTTTAAGTCGTTTGTCGAGCGCACTGTCCTCGATTTCGACGATGGCATTACCTCGATTGTTGGCCCGAACGGCTGCGGCAAGAGTAATGTTGTTGACGCAATACGCTGGGTCATGGGTGAACAGAACGCCCGCCACCTGCGCGGCAAATTGATGGAAGATGTTATCTTCGGCGGGAGTGAAAACCGCAAGCCTCTCGGTATGGCCGAAGTGTCCCTGATTATGGATAATTCCTCCGGTCTGGCACCGGCAGCATTCCGCGAATATTCGGAAATCCAGATCACCCGGCGCCTCTACCGCAACGGCGAGAGCGATTACCTGCTGAACAAGTCCTCTTGCCGTCTCCTCGATATCACAGAGCTATTCATGGATACAGGGGTGGGGAACCGCGCCTATTCGATTATAGAGCAGGGCAAGATCGGTATGATTATCAATGCCAAGCCCGAAGATCGCCGCAGCCTGATCGAAGAGGCTGCCGGCGTCACCAAGTTCAAGGCCCGTAAAAAGTCTGCTCTCCGAAAAATAGATGCTACCCGTCAGAACCTGTTACGTCTCGGTGACATCGTCAGCGAGGTGCGACGGCAAATGAACAGCCTGAAGCGACAAGCTCAAAGGGCGCAACGTTTCCGTGAGTTCCGCGAAGAGTTGCGTGGGCTGGAACTGCAGTTTGGTTTACGGCAGCATGCGGAGTTGACTGAAAGGGCCCGGAAGGTGGGTAGGTCTGCTGAAGAGCAAACCGGGCAGGTCGATAGCGCGACCCGAAGCCTTGAGCAGGCGGAGCTTGATCTTGAACAGGCGCGCTTAACTCATACCGAGCGTGATAAGGAAGCGACCCAGGGGCAGACCGGGGTGTTTCATCTGACCGGTGAGATCCAGCGTATTGAAAGCCGTCTGGAATTCGGTGAGAAAGAAATAGAGACTCTTGATCGGCAGCAGGAAAAGATCGCTGTCGAGCTGACCGATAGCGACCGGCGCTTTGCCGCTTCTGTTCAGGAAGAGGAGTGCTTGCGTCAAAACCAGCAGGACCAGAGCCGCGTTTTTGCAGAGGAAGAAGCCAGGCTGGCTGCGAGCGAAGATGTTCTCCTTGATCTGACAGAGCAGGAAGAGAGCCTTGGCCGACAGCTGGAGCAGGCGAGGCAGAAGCTTTATCATCTCCTCGCAGAGTTGACCCGCATGAGCAGTCAGCAGGAAGAAGCCGATCGGCGTCTTGCTGTTCTGGCCGACCTGGGCGAGCGCAATCGCCAGGAGGCTGTTGCGGTGACCGGTCAGCTTGAGCGTCTGCAGAATAACAGCAGCAGTCTGGCGGGCACTCTTGAAGTTATTGAGAAAGAACGTGTCGATCTGGTTGTTCAGCGGCAACAGCTGCAGGAACGCCAGGTTCACCTCAAGGAGCAGGTCGAGCAGGTCGAGAACCAACTGCTGCAGCGTCGTGAAGAACTAAGCCGTCAACGCTCCCGGCTGGAATCCCTGCAACAACTCGAACGCAACCTGGAAGGCTACGGTCGCGGCGTCAAGGCACTGCTCTCTGTGGCACAGCACAAGGCCCGAATGAAGGGATTGGTGGCCGATATCCTCGATGTCCCGACTCGTTACGAGGCAGCTATAGAGGCTGTTCTTGGCGAACGTGTCCAGGCTTTGCTGCCCGACAACCTGGAGAGCACCCAGCAGGCGTTGGCCTACTTGAGCGACAACGAAGGGCGTTGTACCTTCCTGCTGCCAGAAAGCCCGGCGGCCGATGCACCGGAGATGCCGGGCGGAACAGCTCTTGTTGGCCTGGTAAAGGGTCGCAGTGGCTTCCAGGAGGTTGTGACCCGACTGATTTCAGGGGCTTATCTCGTCGATGACCTGACTGGCTATTTCATGCAGAAGCTGCCCTTTGGTGTCACACTTGTTACCGAGGATGGCAACCTTCTGACCCATCGTGGCGAGGTAACAGGTGGTGGTCGTCAGGCGCTTGATCAAGGGTTGTTGCATAAGAAGCGGGAGATGAAGGAGCTGGAAAAACAGGTGAAAGCCCTCGATGGCGAGGTGAACTCACTGAATCAGCGCCGCGAAACCCTGCGTGATGAAGCCCAGGCGACGGAAATTTCCCTGCGGCGCACCGAGCAGGAGCTGCACCATCAGGAAATTCGCGTGGTTGATAGTCGTAAAGACCTTGATGGCTTTCAGCAGGAAGATGCTCGGCTTCAAGAACGCATCGAAGTCCTCAGCCTCGAGGAAGAGCAACTCCACGAGGAACATGAGACTTTGCAGAAGACTCTGCGGACCTCTACGGACACGCGCGTTTCGAGCGAAGGCGAGAAACGCGAACTGGAAGCTCTTGTCACCCGTTTGCAGGAGGAACTTCAGGCCTTGCGAGAGCAGGGCAACGAGGCGCGTCAGGGCGTGACGACATTGAAAGTCAGCCTGGCAAGTCTGCGAGAGCGTGAAGAGAGCAGTCGTAATGCTCTTGAGCGCCTTGGCCGCTTGCGCGAGGAACTCAGCCAGAGGCAGGTTGCTCTCAACCAGGACGCTGTTGAAGCCGTTGAGAAGCAGGCCGCCCTTCGTCGTGAAGCTGAAGAGCTGAAAGTGGAGATGGAGGTTCTCTATCGCAAGCGTGTTGAACAGGAAGGCTCCCTTGCCGGTTTACGGGAACGCTTTGAAGAGAGTCGTCAGGAAATTGAACGTCGCGAGGGCGAACTCAAGCAACTTCGCTCAAAGGCTCAGGAGTTGCGAGAAGGTCTGGCTTCACGGCAGATGCAGAGTCGCGAGTTGCAGCTTGAAATCGAACATATGCAG
>JAOUDB010000186.1 GCA_029859485.1 Desulfuromonadales bacterium
CGACCCTTTGCTGCTGGCCCCCGCTCAGTTTAGTTGCCGGCCGGTTCTCATAGCCATCCAGCTGGACAAAATTTAGCGCCTTGGCTACTTTTTCACGAATCTCGGTTTGAGAGGTCTTGCTGGTTTGCAGCGGGTAGGCCACATTGTCGAAGACATTCATATGCGGCCAGATCGCATAAGTCTGGAAGACCATGCCGAGACCTCGATTTTCCGGCGGCACGAAAATCTTTTTTTCACTCGACCAGACCAGCTCGTCACCAATGTAGATTTCACCGCTGTCTGGAACTTCTAGCCCTACGATACAACGCAGCAGGGTGGTTTTTCCACAACCGCTCGGCCCTAACAGAGTGAAAATTTTATTTGCCGGAATTGTCAGATCGACATTGTCCAGGGCTTTGATCTGTTTGCCCTCGGAATAATAATATCTGCTCAGTCCACTTATACGTATTTCCATAGAACCTCAAAGCAACACCCGGAGCCTGAAGAACCGGCTCCGGGGTTTATGGTCATCTTGGGGGGGTCTTTTAATTAGCGTAGAAGATCTCTTGAAATTTTTTGCCCCAGTCACGAATCTCCTCATCGGAGAGTTGCCGGATCGGCAAAACTTTTACGGTATTGATGCCGTCGATCGGTGGAAAGACACCCGGCGCGAGGACATATTCCCCGACCTTGTCCGCCAGCAATTGCATGGAATGTACGCTCAGCCAATAATCGACGAAAACTTTTGCTGCTTCAGGGTGAGGTGCATTAGCGGCAACCGCAATCGCCCGCGTGGTCCCGAGCAAGGTATCAACCCTGGCCCAACCGAGCGGGGCCGGTGCTTTCGTAATGATGTACTTCGGCATGGAGATACCGATTAACTTTTCGCCGCTTTCAATGGGTGCCGGAGTTGGACCGAACGATTTGACAAACATCGGCCGGTTGGCGGCAAGCCCTTTCACAAAAGCCATCCAGGCTGTCTCATCAGCAAAAACTTTTGCTTCCTTCAAGCCGACCAGCCAGGAGATCGTCGTGGCATGCGATGCCGGGTCAGGCATGACGATTTTATCGAACCATTTCGGATCGACAAGATCTTCGTAACGGGTTGGGACATCTGCGGGTTTAACCAGCTCGGTGTTATAAATGGGGGCGACATATTCAATGCCGAATTGGAGGATCGTATCATCTGCACTTGCCCAGGCCGGATAACCAGCGGCGGAAGATGATTTATAAGGAGCCAGGACACCTTTATCCTTGAGCATCTGGATGACCGGCAGCGGTCCCTGCAGAACATCTGCCTGCAATTTTCCAGCGGCATGTTCAGTCAGGACCGTGGCGAGATATTTGGAGGTTGAGATACGAGTATAGATCCCATTAATTTTATGGCTGCCGTTGAAGTCTGCGATAATCGGTTCAATCGCTGTCATGTTGGCGTAAAAACTAACAGTCCCTTCTTTCTCAGCCTTCTTTAAATCTGCGGCAAACGCTCCCGTCGCAAGGGTCATGCTCAGCAATAAAACAAATAATTTTTTCATGATACAGCTCCTTTGTGAAGGTTAGTCTTTCGAGACATCACATTTTAAACCTGTTAAAGAGCCCGGCCAGAAGAACGCAGGCTTCCAATTATGAGCGTTTGCATCTTTCTTCCTGTAATGATTAGTGAAATGCATAAATCAAACTTTGTCAACTATCCCCCACTTGAATTGTCCCCCACTTGAATTAAGTTCAAAGAAAAGAATTTCTTGTTTATCTTCCTAAAATTGTTTTGCAGTTATCTAGATTGGTTGAAATGGGACCTTCTTGCTCAATGGCCCCAAACAAGAAATGGCCACTCGTCTCCGAGCAGCCATCATTAAACTCTACCTGTTCCATTGTCAGCGACCTGAGCAACGCTCTGGCGCAAGACTCAATGACAGCTGGGATCGTACATCATCGATAATCGCCCACGGCTTGACAAACAGTTTGCGCAGACTTCGCCTGCATCACCGTATTGCTCTTCAGCCAGGATCAGGCCCGCCTGAACCGACGCGTCGTCCGGCAGATTGTCGGGATCAAACTCTGTACCACAGTGTCGACAGGATATCATCATCCTTGCTCCAGATGATGACGCACCAATGCCGCCAGAGACTCGATAAAGTCCTGGTTATCATTGAGTGAAGGTGTTCTTTCAAAGCGAGGCAAACCAACCTCCTCTGCGTGCATGCGAAATTCGAAATCAATCTCCTGCAGTGTTTCGATATGATCCGACACGAAAGAGATCGGCACGATCAAGGCGCCGGGAGCTTGTTCTGCTCCGAGTTGATCGAGAACTTCCAGGGTGTCGGGCTCCATCCACTGCACCGGCCCGCTGCGACTTTGAAAACCGAGCCTCCAGGGGTGATCGGGGAAACGCTCCATCACCCCTCGCACCGTAGAGGTTACATGCTCGAGGTAGGGATCTCCTTCATCAATAAACTTCTGCGGCAAGGCATGTGCAGAAAAAAGAATCGGGATTTCATCACGGGACAGTTCGTGGAACTTTTCCAGTCCTTCTCGTATCCGGTTAGCCAGGGCATCAAGATAAGCGGGCCAATCATACCATTCACGGATGATCGTATATTCAAGTTCCGGGTAAACCCGTGAGGCGGCGGCTTCAAAATCCTTGATACTGCTACCAGTGGTGGCGCTGGTATAGTGCGGGTACATGGAAAGGACAACGGCCTGCGTAATGCCCTCCTTTTTCATGCGCCGCAGGCACTCCTCGGCACGCGGTTGCCAATAGCGCATGGCTACGAACGGCTTGACCTGATCACCAAGTTCACGAGCAACCCCCGCGGCCTGTTTTTCAGTCCATTCCAGAAGCGGGGATTTGCCACCGATTGACGCATAGTTGACCTTGACCTTCGGTGCACGCAGCGTACTGATCATGAAGGCAAAGGGCTTTTGCAGCAGTGCGCCTGCCGGCAACTGGATCAGGTCACGATCAGAGAAGAGGTTATAGAGAAACGGGCGGACCGCTCTTAACGAGTCGGGTCCGCCCATATTCAACAGGACTAAGCCCATGGGTTTCTCGAGAGAAACCCGGGGCTTGGGATTGGGGGTTGGGGGCTGGTTTTCCACGTTCGGCGTCCCTCTTTCCGTGCGTTTATTTACCACTCAAGCGGTGAACGCATTCAACCATATGGATGGCGTTCTCAGGCGGAACCGTCGGCAGGATGCCATGGCCAAGATTGAAGATGAAGCCAGGACGACCGGCGTTCTCATCGAGGATGCGCTGCACCTCACGCTCGATGTGATCCTTCGGAGCATAGAGCACGGTCGGGTCGAGGTTGCCCTGTACGGCAATATCGGGGCCGATGATGTCACGAGCCTTTCCGAGGTTGACGTGCCAGTCGAGACCAAGCACATCGGCGCCAGCCTCCTTAACCAGTTCGAGCATGGTGCCGCCATTTTTGACGAAGTAAATGACCGGTATACCGTCACGGTTGAGGCCATTGATCAGCTCCTTGACGTAAGGAAGGATATAGCGCTCGTAATCGTGAGGTGCTAGTAGACCACCCCAGGTATCGAAAATCTGGATGGCCTGGGCACCGGCTTCGATCTGCATGTTGAGGTAGCGCCGATCCATCTCGGTGATCTTCTTCATCAGGGCATCGTAAAGCGGGAAGTCCGAATACATCATCTGCTTGAGAGATGCAAAGTCCTTGCTGCCTTTACCTTCGACCATGTAACAGGCGAGAGTAAAGGGCGCGCCGCCAAAACCGATCAGAGGTACGCGGCCTTCAAAAGCAACCCGCAGACGCTTGATAATGGCCGGCACATAAGAGACCGCCTGGCTCATATCCTCAGGTACCACCAGAGCATCAACATCAGCAGCGGTGCGAATCGGGTCTTCAAAGACAGGACCCGGAACGAAATCAAGTTTCATCCCCATCGGCTCAATCGGAGTCAGGATATCTGAGAAAAGGATCGCTGCATCAGCATCGAGGATATCGATCGGCTGGATGGTGACTTCCGCCGCGCGGGCTGGGTCTTTGCAGAGATCGAGAAAGGTGCCGCCGCCCTTGGCGCGGACATCCTTGTAGCATTGCAGGTAGCGACCAGCCTGGCGCATCAGCCATACGGGAACATAGTCAGTTGGCTGGCCCCAGCAAGCCTTGATGAACGTGTATTCTTGAGACATGAAACTCCTCCTGAAATTATCGTGAAAAGTGAAATGTGAAACGTGAAAGGTTACGACCAGTCACTTTTCACGTTGTACGTTTTGGTCTCTTAAGATTTTTCTTTTGCAGCATTTTCAGCCGCTTCTTTTTCCATACGCTTCAAAGTACGCGGTGGCAGGTAGTTGCAGAAAGGCTCCTCTGCCATGTAATCGCCGTAAACAGCATCGGCACGTGCGCGGCAACCACCACAGACGTTGATGAACTCGCACTCCCCGCATTTGCCCTTGTACTCTTTGAAATTGCGCAGGTCGTTGAAAGTCTTGCTGTTGAACCAGAGATCCTTGAACGGCACCTGTTTAACATTGCCGACCGAGGAATGGAAATAGGAGCAGGGCTTGAGATTACCGAAGCAATCGATCAGGCAGATGGTCTGGGCAGCGATACAACCTTTGCCGCCGCCGGTGGAGAAGGTCAGGCTGCGCCGCTTGAAATCAACACCTTCGGCTTTGGCCATCTGCGGCACAACGCGATAGTAATGCGGGGCGCAGGTCGGGCGCATCAGGATCTCATCCTCCCCCTTCTCCTGTTGATAGTGCCAGGATAAAATCTCCTCGTAATCTTCCTTAGAAACCAGTTCGTTCATAATATCTTCGCCACGACCGGTCGGTACAATCATGAACATATACCAGGCTGTTGCGCCAAGCTCTTTAGCCACCTTGAAAGTGGCACCGATGTCCTTCTGATTACGCTTGGTAAACGAAGAGTTGATCAGGAACTTGATGCCGTTTCGATTAAGGATTTCTGCAGCTTGCACCACACCATCAAAGGCTCCAGGGCAGGCACGGAAGTCATCATGAATTTCAGCTGTTGAGCCATCAAGAGACAAGGAGACCATCTTGATGTCGGCTTCAATCATCTGCTGGCAGACTTCATCCGTGATCAGGGTGCCGTTGGTGGCCATGCACATTCGCAGACCTTTGCTGGTACCATAACGGGCAATTTCAAAGATATCCTTACGCAACAAAGGCTCTCCGCCAGAGAGGACCATGACCGGCTGGCTGACCTCACAGATGTCGTCAATCAGCTTGAAGGCCTCTTCAGTATTAAAATCGCCAACAGCCGCATCCATATCGGAGGAACAACGGCAGTGTACACAGTTTAAGTTGCAACGCTGGGTCGACTCCCAGGCAATCCATTTAGGGATGTACTCTTCTTTTGGTGCCATATCGGCAACTCCTTAAAAATACTGGTGTTTTCAGAGAAAAGAATGCGGTTCGGGGCTACCCCGAACCACAAGAGGACATTTTACATCAAGACAAACCGCGATGACAAGTGATTAAGGACGTTCTGTGATTAAGGACGTTCCTCGTAAGGAATTCCGCGAGAGGAGATTGCAGGGGGAGATTCTTTAACCTCATGGAATTCAGTTATCCTTCAATGCTGGTTAGCGCGCAAGCAGCTCCTTGAAGGCCTTGGCATCCCGGCAATAATGCATGGCTTTCCCCTTGGTGATCTT
>JAOUDB010000187.1 GCA_029859485.1 Desulfuromonadales bacterium
CTCTGGTAGCACACCCTCTGACGGCCGGGCTGGAAAGTTTTTCCCTCTATGGTGCGTGGGCTTTACGTGGAACCGCGCCACATTCCGTTATTCTAGCGGAGACGGGAGAGAAGAGCTGGGTAGACCTTGACCGCGACAGCAAATTTTCCAGCAATGATGCCGTTCAGGCCTTCGGTGTGATGGTGGCGGGAGAGATTGGTCAGGGCCGCTATGTTGTTATCGGCGATGATGCTCTTTTCCAGAACCGCTTCTTCGATAAGGCGAACCGGCAACTGGCAGTTAACCTTGTCGATTGGCTCAGTCGACGATAACTCCACTCGCATAGTTTCAATATAAAAGGCAGCCTTCAGAGTGAGGGCTGCCTTTTTGCGTACTGGAGGGGTTTCTTTACGGCTGCAATGACCAAAATAATTAACGCAGAGTCGCAAAGAACGCAGAGGGAAAACTCTCAAAACTATTAAAAATGGCTCAATGCTGACTATTGCTCTCTGCGTCTCCGCGTCTTTGCGTTAACAAATGGCTTGAGTTTGCCTTACCTTTGTTTTGGTTATAGGTCCGTTTCTTTATAAGTCGCTAAGCCAGGGGCCTAATTCGCTACGTGTCGCTTCTGCATCTCCTGTGTTGAGTTCAATCAACTTGCGCAGGTGGGTCAGAGTTTCGAGGTTTTCACTGATGAACTTGAAGCCATAACAAAGCTCTTCCTGGTGGACAAGTTCTGCTTGAAAATTGAGAGAGATCGGAGTGCCCGGCAGGACGATGCAGAGACTGCACTGTGCTCCAAGGTTGAATGGAAGGGGAGTCTCCGTACCCACCATGGCCCCTTTTAGAGAAACATCGAAGAGCTGCCCTGTGCAGGTTTCCTCGTCGGCTTTCAGGGTGACCTCAGCTTCAAACGGGATTCTGCGAAAATGGCGATGGTTCATCAGACCTCTCTTTCGGCAGGGGCAAGGTTGAGACTTTGTATAACACGCAGTGATGACAACGGAATTTTAACGCAGAATTGTATGCAGGCAAGTTCTGACCGTTGCGACTCAAGGTTCTTCTGCTTCTGAAAATCCGAAATCAATTGCGCAAATATCGAAAAAACTGCGGATCAAGCGGTAGGTTATTCCCCATAGTAGCGGTTGCTGAGGTTCAAGCAGTTCGATTGCCGGGAGGCTATGTTCCTTGTCGCGGTAATAGAAGTTTCTCTGCTGGTGACGCTCACTCTCCAATAAATTTGTGAGTGGTGTCCAGAAGGTGGAGGCCACTTCATGGTTCGGATTCAGTGTAAGTGGTTCTGTTACATGATAGACAAAACAGGATACCAGCACGGGCATGGTGGCGCCAAAAAGATCGTCGAGGCGACCGAGATACCGCGCCGGCCGCAAGTCCACGGAGAGTTCTTCGAATGTCTCACGAATGGCTGCCTGCTGTGGAGATTCGTTGGTATCATTGAGTCTGCCGCCAGGAAAGCCAATATTCCCGGACCAGGGGTCACGATCATGTTCTGCACGAATGATAAAGAGGACTTCCGGAGAGGTTGTTCCCTGCTTGATAAGCATGGCAACGGCGGCATGACCGCGTTGGCCGGGCTCTTGGATGACTGGTGAGTGACCGGAGAGCTGAGCTGCAATAGTTGTGAGGTTCAAGTTCTGAATGGCATCCATTGTTACCGCTGCGATCGAGGTCTCATTAATCTGAAGAATAATGTTCTTTTTTCTTTTCCAACTCTGTCGCGTAACGGGCCAGCACGGCGCGGCGGGTCAGCATGTAGAGTACATGTTGCGGGTCATCTTCAGCAACTACGGGGATCTCTTCAAGCCCGCGACTGGAAAGTTTTCGCATGACTTCGGTTAACGATTCATCGGGAGTCGTGGTGATGACGCGTGTGATCGCGATGTCGCCGGCCAGAACCAGACTGGGTGGCAGATCTTCGCTGAGGATGCGACGGATATCGTTGACCGAAAAAATAGAGATCATGCGCAACTCATCATCGACCACGGGATAGTAAGCGCCCTCGGCATTGGCGATCAGCTTGAGAATCTCTGGCAGCGGCAAGCCTTCGGCAATCAAGGTGGGTTTTCGTCCATGCTCCTGCAGATCCTCAACCCTGATCCCTTCCAGAACGTCAACAATGAATTCACCAAGATGAACCGGTGAGTCAATCCGGCTTTTGACCTGCTTCTGGTAAATTGAATTGCGTGGGTAAACGATCATTGCCACGGTGCAGACCAACATCAGGGGAGCGAGCAATCCGTAGTTACCGGTCAATTCGCTGACCATGATCAGGGTGGCGATCGGTGTGTTGGAAACTGCGGAGAAGAAGCCGGCCATGCCGATCAGGACGTAGGCACGCGGGTCATGGACCATCGCTGGAAAGAGCAGCTCTGCTGATGCGCCGAAGGCGCCGCCGAGCATGGCACCGATCACCAGGCTGGGGGCAAAGACACCACCGGAACCTCCGGAGGAAATCGTCAAGCTGGTCGCAATGATTTTGGCCAGGGCAACAACCAGCATGACCCAGAGAGCCACTTTGCCATAGATGGCGGCCTGTACCATGCCATAGCCTGAGCCGAGCACCTGGGGGACGATCATGGCGAGCAGGCCAAGCATGAAACCACCGACTGCAGGTTTCAAGATGACAGGGAAGTCCCACTTGCGGAACAGGTCTTGAGCGCCGTAGAAGCATTTGACGTAAAGCTTGCCGAGGCCGGCGCAGATGATGCCCAGCATGAGGAACAGGATCAGCTCACGCGGATGCTCGAAGCTGAAATGAGGTGTTTCCAGAAGTGGTTTCCAACCGGTCGTGGCTCCGAAGAGTGAAAACGCGGTGATCGAGGAGATGATCGCCGGGATCAGCCCCTCATGTTCAAATTCCGGGTTTTTATAAAGGACTTCTACCGCAAAGAGGGCCCCACCCAGGGGTGCACGGAAGGTTGCTCCGATACCTCCGGCCATACCGGCCAGCAGGAGGATGCGGCGATCAGCGGAGGTTAACTTGAGCTTGGTGGCAATGAAGGAGCCAAAACCGGCCCCGATCTGGGCGATCGGGCCCTCGCGGCCTGCCGAGCCGCCCGTGCCGATTGTTGCCATCGAAGCGAGACCCTTAATAATCGGGACCCGTCCCCTGATAATGCCTCCCTTGTTGTGGAAGGCGTCGATGGCAGCGTCTGTACCGTGTCCTTCCGCTTCGGGAGCAAATTTGAAGACCAGAAAGCCTGAGATCAGACCACCGATAATCGGAATCAGAAAGAGAAACCAGCGGTGGTCCATGGCCAGGTTATCGATCATCTGGTCGCCCATAGCCAAAACCGCTTCGGCTCCCTCCTTGGGAGGGCTGTAGCCAGCAAGCTTGTCGAGAAAAAGGTGCTCGATACTGTTGGTAGCGAAATAGAACAGGACTGCAGCACTGCCTGTTACCAGGCCAACCAGCACGCTGAGAATGACGGGCCGGGTCAGAACCCGCCAGTCGAGTTTTTTAAAGTTAGTGAAAATCGAACCAAGAGACGCCACAGATTTCGAATGTTTCTCGCTTAGTTGTTGCTTGCCGTCAGGCGGCATTGTGCCAAGCGTTGTTGTTCTACTCTCTCGATTTTAAGGACACCAGTGCCGGAAACCGAAAATGTAGAGAGGCCTTTGCCAGTTGTTTTAATAGGTTTCGGCCTGACGGTGCAGTTTGGTTTTAATTTTGTCGACCCATTCTGTATCGATCAGTTTGACTTTTTTCAGGAAGCCGGAGGTGATCATCGTGCTGCCTACTGATGTCTTCATGAATGAGCAGACGAAGAAATTCGAATAATCGACTTCTTTCCATATCTGCGCCTGCATCTCCTCAGAGACGGGGTAAGTCTGTTGCAGTTCGGTGAGCAGGAAGGCTTTGTGGTCTTCTATTTTAGGCGTTGTGTAAACGAGATAACCCAGCCCGGCGATCAGAACAACAGTGATAAAACGTGAGAGCATGACGATTTAGACTCCTTGGACCTTAATAATATCCCGTAACATAACGCAAAAGGGTTCAGAGGAACAAGGTTTCAAACGCGCGTTTCTCTGGAAATTTAGCTGTTTTGATATTATTTGAGTCTTCGCTGGAAAAGAAGTCATCCCTAGGTAGTAAATTGTCTGACAAGAGCTCTTGCTGATGAACGCTGAGGTCAATGCACAGCGGCGCCAAGTTCAACCCTGGCCCGGTGGGTCGTTTCCCCTTTCGGAGCCGCCGTGATGTCCGGTTTCTTAAGGAAGATGCGTTTCGGTTCCAGTTGCCCCTCGTCGAGCAGGTACCCCTGTACAGCAAGAGCTCGCGCCTGGGCGAGTTCGGCGAGGTCGTCCAGGGTCACCTCTGTGTGGGTGTAGATCAACTTTTTCATCTCTGCGGGGGGAATCTTTTTGGTCATGCCGATAAAGTTGCGTGGTTTGGGGAAGTCCGATTTGAGATAGACCTGCCAGAGGTATTCGTCATATTCTTCAACAGGCACAACCACATTCTCTTCTGTACGTCCTTCCTCGAGTTGATCATTCTTGACCAGATCCAGGTACTTGAGTCGCTTAACCTGTCTGTTGAGTTGCTCGTTGCGGTAGCCTTCTTCATCGTTTTCCAGATCAACGAAGCCACTGACCTCGACGTCAATGCTTGGCCGGTCGGCCAGGGCCTGTGCCATGCGCTGCAATTTCTCCGTCTCTGTCGAACTGAGTGATGACGAGCCGTAGGCAAAGCTGATATGGCTGAAGTCTTCTTCGCTGTCACCGAACATGGCTCCGAGCAGGGCTAAGGGCGAGGTTGCTGCTTTAACCAACAGATTCTTAACGACTGTCCAGATCACACCACCAATGCTGAACTGAGGATCTTCGAGACTTCCGGAGACTGGGATGTCGAGATGAATCTCGCCGTTGCGGTCTTTGAGCAGGGCTACCGCAAGTTTTACTGGCAGTTCGGTTGAATTCTCACTTTCGATTTCATCACCGAAGCTGAATTGATCGAGAAAGACCTTGTTTTTGGCCTTGAGTTGATTGTCCTCAAGATAATATTCGAGCGTCAGGTTGAGCTTGCCCTTTTCAATCAGGTAGCCGACATAGTTGCCGGAGTAGGGTGACAGTGGGCTGAGTTCGATGTCATGGAAATTCAGCTTGAGGTCGAGAAAAAGCTTTTCCGCCAGCGGGTTGATGACGCCGCTGATCTGTAACGGAGACTGGCTGCGTAACTGCCCTCTCAATTCGACCTGGGCGCGTGATTCAGCTTCAGAGCTGACACCTTCGATCCGCCCGCCGAGATCGCGCATATCTGCTGTGAACGGTCGGGAGAGGTGACGGTCGGCGAAATCGACATGACCTCCCTGCAGAGTGATGGTGTTGATCTTTATGAACGGAGGTGTTGTCGTCTCAGACTCCTCCTCGGAGGAACTCTCCTGTTTTTGTTCCTCACTGCCCTCTAGGTTCTCCTTTTTTCTAAAGGCTTCAGCCAGGTTGAGACGGGCCTCTTCATCGATCAGTACTTTGGCAAAGTAGTCACTGAGAGTGATTGAATTGACCGTCAAATTTAAAGGCTCCATTCCTCCTTCTATACCGGCAACCTGCAGACTGTCCCATTTCAAAAGATCCTCTTGGTGCAGACTGTCGATCAGGTGAAATCGGCTGACGCCGATATCGCCACTGAAGGAGA
>JAOUDB010000189.1 GCA_029859485.1 Desulfuromonadales bacterium
TATGGTTCGCAAATATAAATCAGGAATCAGGCTTTTGCTAAATCATTGAGCCCGATAGTAATAGCGGTTCAAATCGAACAACCCGGAATGAACCGGTTGGTCCTCTTTAAAACGCTGCTGAAACCAGTCGTATATTTCCCAGAAATCATCATTAGCCCGATTGACAACGTATTTTCTCATCCGCAAGATATCGTCCTCGCTGCCATTGAAGCTGGCAATCCCTTCAAAAAAGTCCGGAATGTCATCAACATGCAGATCAACAAAGCTGTTTGGATAGGAGCCGACAAAGCCACGAATAAAATTGGCCTGATCCTTTTCGTGTTCAAAAGTTTTATCCTCGGAGAAAGGAAAAGCGACATTGTCGTGCCAACGATTGACAACAATGGTGAAGACAAAATCCTCTTCCTCCGGCAGACGGATGCGGACATAAGCCAGATTGAAATGGTTGTCGGTGATCGCTTTGAAAAAGGCCGTTCCCGGTTTGGAAATGGCACGAAAGCCTTGCAGGTAATCTGCTTTGGTCAGATATTGATCCGGTAGTTGCGGATGATCTTCGCCAGAACCTACATAATTAGCTTTATCGAATTCGGTGCCAATGTCCGGCCGGACATATTTAGCGACCAGCGTTTCGATGAATTCACGCTTCGGCTCAGCAGTCTTGAAATCTATCCCGCTCGGCATCTCCGCCGGGAAGTAGTGAATGTGTTTTTCTTTAACGCCGGTGTACCACTTGTCAAGCATCGTCTTCCGCTGGCTTTGCGGCATAAAATTGAGAAACAGGCTCTCGCCTTCCAGGCGCAAGGTGTCCATATAAAGCCGGGTGGCCAGTTGATGACTGAGAGTGCCATAGACATCAAAGCCTGCCACCAGGGCGTAATAGATCCGTTCGAACAACGGGTAGTCGATCACCCACATGGTCTCCGGCAAGCCACCGAGTAGGCCTTTATGCACCGAAGCGCTGTCGAAGTGGCGGTAGACAGTCAGGAGCGGCGTATCCTCCGCCCGCCTCCCCTTCCATATCGCGTCGTAATCCAGGCCGTTGTAGTTATGACTGGCAGTATAAGCCTGCTGGGCGGCGGCGAACCGGTCGGCGGCTTTACGATACTCATTTTTGAAAATATTAAAGTTTCCGAAATTACTGCCATTGGCATTCGGCGTTCTCAAGTTGTCGCTCTGCTGTTTGAGAAAGCCCGGATACTTGACGCTCAGATCGTGATCGGGGTCGAGAAACATCACCCAGAACTGATCGTGAATAACATTAAGAGCCACCTGTCCACGACAAACCGGCCCACGAATAAATGTCATGATGGTGTACTGGGCGTTGTCGAGCAGGAACTGGTACCGGGAGCGTGGTGGAATCTGCTCGAAGGATCGGAACGGGTTGGCGCTAACGGCCGGGTCGTAATCGACCAGGTGCGGTGTCTGTAACCATTCCGGCAGAATGAACAGCTCCTCGAAGCGTTGCAGTTGCGTATCGTCCATAGGGAAGACCATGTGGGTTTTATGAACGATGGTCGAATGGATCTTTCGGAGACGATAATAGAATTTTTCAACACCAGGATCATCATAGGGACGAACCGTGGCAATCAGCTGAATCGGCTCCCCCGGCCCACTTTTCGAACGGACCAATTCGAAAAAATCGTTACTGCCGGTTTTAAAATCCAGGTGGGCCAGGAACAGATGCTCATAGAGATAGCGGGCTGTCATCGCATGCTTGGCGTCCGGCGTGTTCAGGAACGCCTCCCAACGCTCAATCGCCGAAGCGTCCGGTGTTTGTGGAGTGACAAACTTTTCCTGTTCGGTCGGATTCGGGCCTTTGGCTCCCTGCGACAACCAGAGAGCGATGGTTTCAAACTCTTGCTGCTTCAGCGGTGGGAAACCAAAGGGCATCCCCTGATTGGGGTGCTCTTTTAGATACTTACCCAGTTCGGCTCCCGTTTCAACGCAGCTTTGGTCGTCGCTTTCAGCAAAGTAATCACCGACGCTTTTCGGGTTCTTCATTTTATGGGAGAGCAGCTGTAACATGATCGAGTTGTTAAACCCGACCTTGGCGCTGTTCTCCGTAACACTGAAGAAATCCTTTTTTCGCCACTCCTGGGTTGATTCTGCATCGACAAACAGCCGGGTCGGATCCATGGTTTTTAGACGGGTCGCATTGTAAATCTTCTTTTTGCTGGAGCCTCGATCAAGACCTTCGTAAGAACTCATTTTGAGCTGGCAGGGCGAGTTGTAACAGGAGTGACAGACCACGCAGCGTTTATCTAGGATCGGTTTGACGTCACCCAGGTAATCGACTGCTCGATAAGCGATCTCAATAGGGACCGGCTCAGGAGCCTTGGCTACGCAGCCGAGCACAAAACAGCATGCAAGCAACGCCAGGACAAAAAGGTTATTCATGTCACCTCTTCTAGATAAGTTGATGAATCAGTAATTTGAATGGATATATACAATTCAGAAGTATACGGGAAGAAAAGTGACGCGAACAGCCTTTATCGACCCCCCTCTGCCCAAGAACATCTAGCCAACGGCGGCATTATTTGAACGATCTCTTCACTGATGTTTGATGAACATCTGAACGGAGTGCCGATGATCCCAGAAAAAATGTCGATGTTATTACAGAAGCTTCAGCCCAGAACCCCTAATACCTACACTCTTTAATCTTTTTTCATTTCATCAGTGGTGATCTCGCCCGCGTTGGCAGCAACGTCCTCGTCAGCCATGCGATGGATAACGAACTCCCCGTCAGCCCCGGAGAAGAGTCCTCTCTCGGGGCCTTCTTCACGAGTATTAGTTATCTCAAAAGGCTCAATTCCAGAACAACCGGAGAATATCAGCAACGCCAAAAGCCAAGGTGTTAATCGTCCGAAGATCTGCAAAGGTTTCATCAGAACTTGACCCTTGTTCCAACTGTAAAAACGTTAAGGTCCTCTACATTCGGCTCAACGTCGCGATTGAGCGAGAAATTCCGGAACTGGGCATAGAGCTCCGCGCCATAAGCATTAAATTGCTGAACAGCAGCGAAACCGAACGAATTTCCATCATCATTTTCGGTCGTAAGATTATCTGACCAGGCATAATCGACACCAAAGGAGGTCTTGCCATAAGAGACAAGATCTGTTCTCCAGCCAATCTTGGCGTAGACGTTGCTGGGATCGCTCTGGCGATCGACCTCCTGCATTCCGCCAGAGAGAGTAAAGTTCAATCCCGTGTCCTCATGCAGTATGGAAAACGAACCATCGTATTGGTAGTCTGAATCCTCACCATTTTTTTCTGTGTTGATGTAAGCGATAGCGGCAGCGGTTCCTACCTTAAAACCATAGCCTTTGCCGCCCCACCACAAAGAAGTATCCCAGCGCTGATCACTGATCCATGACGCAGAGAGGTAGGCTCCTTTGAACTTCAGTGTGTCATAACGCAGTCTGTTCTTACGGCTCAAGCCATCAAAATCTTTGAACGCATCGGAAACCTTGATAGTTGACAATTTGTCATCACTGGATTGAACGAACAACATCCCCCCGGCAATATCTGAAATGCTGGCGTATTGGACCACATCAGTCCCGGAGAGATCGACCTCAGCGGTGTTGTTCGAGGAGGTATCGCCTTTGCCGAGGAAAAGCGTGCCGAAACGTTTACTCGACAATGATATATCCGCATATCGTTGATCGAAAGAATCGTCTGTCTCCATGTCGTCCTGATTGACTTTTGAGGAGTTATTCGGAGAAAACCCAAGCTCCAATCTTGTACCAAGGGTTAAATCGTCATTCAGCACCGCGGTACCAACCAGACGGAACCGGCTGCCGCTTGCGGAGTTGTCAACAAAGTAGGCTTCAGTTTCAGCTCCATCATCTACAACGTTCACTGCTCGATTAACCTGACCCGAGATGGCCAGCTTGACCTTGTTCGATCCGGAGGTAACGGCCTTTTCGACTGTAACAAGACTGGCCGTCTTCATTTCATCGGCAACAGCCTTGGCGGACATCGCCTGTGCCCGGGCATCGGCAGTTGTTTTCTTAAGCTCAGTCACTTCCTGTTGTAACAATTCCAACTGTTGTTGTTGTGCCTTGATCAGGTTCTCCAACCTTTCAACTGTTTTGACATCAACAGTTCCACCTGCTGACAACGCCGTCCCTGCAAAAGGGAGCTGGAAGGCCATTAACAATCCAACAAAACCGATAAACACTTTTCGTTTCAATTCTGTCACTTTTGAAACCTTTCTCTTAGCCATTGTATATCCTCCTTTATTTTAAAACAGACGCATAGTCAACCGTTCAGCCAAACGATTTTTGAGACGTATGAACAGTAAAATGGAAGAAGTCTATATTGAACATGTGAATGCTATCATCTGTCGCGATTTTTTCCAGTCTACACAGACAAGTCACAACTTTCTGTCAGGAGAGATCCGGGATCACTGCAGCGACTCGAAGATCTGCTGGAGCGTAACCATCACTAAAGAAAGATTCAGAGCAAGACAAAACAAAAAGGCTGCAACCCATTAAGGTTACAGCCCTATTAATTTTATGGTGCGAAGGGGAGACTCGAATTCCACGTCAATACTGACATTAGCCCCTGAACCTAGCGTGTCCACCAATTCGCTACTGCGGTAGCGAGAAGTGACTGTTTAATCGTATCAATGGCTTGGCTCATAAAAAACATTCTGAAATCACACCAAATCATACTGGAGGTGTGACGATGAGGCACAAAACATTACACATTGAGCACACGACCCTTTTCGTCTCGAAAGTAGTGATTTTTAAGAAAATGGCGCAGTCTGGATACTCTGGGTAGCAAAGCGTTAACTTTCGTGTAGCAACTACTTTGAGGGCAGCAGGTTGCTGGATTCCAACCAGTGTTGACATATCAAAGGGGAGAATTACCTAGGACTGCTCCAAATAAAACCACAAAGGCGCTCGTGTGTATGTTTGTCTATATCCTTGAATAGTAATCCCATAGTGATCCTTGGAGAAATTGTACCCTTTGCCGGGATCCTGATCCAAACAACTTTTGCAGGGAATGACAAAGCTTCTGCATATCCGGGTAATAATAGTTGAAAGTTCATTTCAGAATTATCTTCTGGCAACTGCCCGGGGCCGGTAAATTCTATGGCTGCTCCTTCATAGCTTATGTCTAACAGTCTAGCTAATCTTTTCTTCTCATCGAAGTTTATCTTGCAATATAAATCATAAGATATCTTTAGTCGGAAACCATCTCTTATTAATTGTTTGGTTAACCTCTCGCTAATAACGTATTTTGTCTTCAAATCAAAATTATACTTTTTCAGTTGAAATATTAATTTTGAAAAGCGCAGAAAGTTTTCAAAGAATGAACGGATACTAACGGGGTCCTTTTTGTTTGAAACGACTACATTTTTAACTAAGACGGTATCCGAACAATGGGGGCACTCAATAAAACGCACCTCTGCCAAAAGAGGTGATTTAATAAGTCCAACGCATTTCGAGCAATTCATTTGAAGCATATCTACGACCTATATAAAGAAAGCCAATTATATCTGATAATGGATTTAGGTCAAAGCTGAGATTTTCTTATTTATATTCCTCTTGTTCTGGGCTCCTTAGCTTGGCTCAAATTCGTGGTTCTTACT
>JAOUDB010000190.1 GCA_029859485.1 Desulfuromonadales bacterium
GAAAGGGGCAAGTATCCGGCAAAATCGATGTTGGTGTGGCTGTCCTTGATGGGATCGGACTTTTATTCTTCATTATCCCTGGAGTCATTGCATATGCTGTAGATTTTTCCAATGGGACAATCTACCTGCCAGGTACGGCTTCAGTTGATGGGGTTGATGGCCAGTTTAGTGACTGGGCCTCAATACAAATTCCAGAAGAAAATATGACACGTAATGGCATTGAGTCGATTATCGCCGCTCATACGGATGTTCAGGATGCTCTTTCCAATCCGGATAGCTCAGCTTATGAAGTTAGCAGCCTGACAGAGGCAAGCCAAAAAATGGCTTATTTGTCAAACTAGATTTAAACAAATAATGCACACTACTATTCATGAAATAAGAAAACCCTCGATTGTTGATTTGAAGGTTTTCTTTTAAGTCACCATTTATAAAACACGAAAGCCCTCGATCCGAAGATTGAGGGCTTTCTTTGCATTGGGGATAAAAAACCTTCTTGGGAGGTAGGAGGCAATTATTATCCAAATTTCAGTTAAAAATATAATGATCGCATTAGAATTAATGTGACACAAATCACATAATCTGAAAATTATTTGTCTCCATTTTCAGAGGGTATTAGCCCCTCCCTGCCTCTCAGGTTAGGGGCTTTCCTATAAGTATTGCTGCAACTCATTCTCTTACATTATCTAAGGATATTTAGTATGCGGCGTACGTGGAATAAAATCAGGCACAGTCTGTCAAGCTCCGATTACTATACCTCTCCTGTAGGGTTGCAACGTCAAAACATTTAACGCATATCAGCTGGGTTCGCAAACAGAGCCTTTTTATAAGGTGTGTACAGCACCTCTTTTCTTCTTCTCTGGGACCTCCCCCAGCTCTCCTGGCTCGCTATAGCCTTTGACCGTTGTTGGCAAACAAGGTAAGCTCTTCGTGTAGAAAAACTACTCACAATTGTATTGTGAGGCCTTCGGGAGTGCATATGAACAACTCGGCACGTGTCGCAGAGAATTTACAGAAGATCAGAAATCACGGCAAAGAAAACCTTGCCGATATTCTCCATGAAATTGGTGAAGCGGTCCCTCTGATTACCGGCAAATCGCGTTTTCGTCTCTACCTGGAAGATTTGACAGGAGGTATCCTGAGCTGCGTTCTGACTACCGGACGTAGCCGGCAGTCAGTTCGCGATTATGTCTTCTCCCTTACCGATGAAAACTACCTGGTTTCGCGAGTCTATATTGAGCAGCAGGATGCTGAGTTTGACGATCGGCAACGTCTGCCGCCTCAGGCACGACAGCTCGCAGAAGATTTCGGGCTCATGGCTTCAACCCAGTTGCCGCTGGTGCATAAGGAACGCTCTATCGGTGTCGTCTGTGTAGATAGTACCCGAACCGGCCGCACGTTGAATGAGGGCGGCCGCCAGGATTTGCTGGAGTTCTTTGCTTCTGTGGCCCCTGTTCTCGATCAGGCCCGCAAGTATCATCAACAGATCATCGTGGCGCGCATGATTGACAGCTCAAAAAAGAAAGAAGCCGCCCGAACAATGGTGCGTTCCGCCGTAAAGTTGATCGACAAACTCTCTCTGGCATCGGTGCTGGTGCCGTCACGTATCGGCGCTGAAGATGACGGCCGCGGTCTTCAGGTCCTTGCCTCTTACGCCCAGGATAAAGAAATCCAGCGCCTCTACGAGGATGAAAAGCTGATCGACTTGAGCTCCGGCAAGTCTCTGCTCTCCCAATATATCAACGAGGAGGGTGTGATTACCGATGAGACTTTGTTGCGGCCGCTCTACCTGCCCAGCCTCAAAGCCCAGTCGCTGCAAAAACGCTATCTTACCGAGCAAATCGGCCTGACCTCCCTGTATGTCGTGCCGCGTTATGATGGCCGTACAAGACGTATTACCTGCCTGGTTAATTACTTTACCCGTGAGCCCTATCGTTTCAGTGATTTTGAGCGCGGGCTGCTGGAAGCGCATGCCGAAATGGCCGAACGGGTGATCCAGGAAATCGGTGATGAACACATGGAGATCCAGGTCCTTTCGGAAATCAATGATCTGCTCCAGGAGCATTTCGAGGGCACACAGCCTTTTCTGAATCGTGTTCTGGCTAAAGCAACGGAGCTGATCGGTGCTGATACCGGCAGTATTGCGTTGGTGCAGGAGCGTGACAGCAATGATTGGCTCATTGTTGAAGAAGAAGATGGCACGCTGGTGGGGGCCAAAAGTAAGGAATGGTTGAAAAAAAATATCCCTGTGATGCCGATCGGAGGGGTAGAACTTTCTCGAGACGAGCGCAGTTTGACGGGCTATGTTGCTTCAACACGCAAGCCAATGATCGTGGATGATTCTTCTCTGGAGATGGTCAGAGACGGTTTCTACCGTCAGGTCACCCAGGATATCCGCAGCGAAATTGCCGTACCGGTAACCGTGGAAGAAAAAGTCCTGGCTGTCGTTTGTTTGAGCAGTTTGACTTCTCACTATTTCACCGATGAGCATCAACGTATTCTGCAGATCATCGTGCAGATGATCGCCCGTCACCTGGCTGGTCTGCTGCAGATAGAGCGTTTGACTTCGGAAGTTCACAGGCTGCAGTCGGATGTCACCTATCGTGACCCGAAAATCTCCTCGTATCGGCTTGGCAACGTTATTGGCAATTCAAGCAAGGCCGGGGAAATTGTCTCGACGATCGAGACCATTACCCCACCACTCTACCGGCGCATCCTAATGTGGCAGCGAGCTGATTTGCGTGAAGCAGTACTGGGGCTGCCGACTGTACTGATTACCGGAGATACCGGCAGCGGCAAGGAGTTTCTCTTCAACAACCTTTACTCCCGTCTTAACGAGATGCATCGCGCCGGCTCAGCCTCAGACAAGGAGCTGCCGGTGACCAAGACCAATATCGCTGCCTACAGCGGAGAGCTGACCTACTCCGAACTCTTTGGCCACAAACGTGGCGCCTTCACCGGCGCACACGCTGATCGTTATGGCATCATTGAAGAGGCCAGTGGTGGCGTGGTGTTCCTTGATGAAATCGGTGATGCCGACCCAAAAACCCAGGTGCAGTTGTTGCGTTTCCTCGATAATGGTGGTTTCGTTCGACTCGGTGACAATCAGACCCGTTTCGCCAGGGTGTTGTTGGTCGCCGCGACCAACCAGGATCTGCCGCGGCTGATTGCAGAAGGTCGTTTCCGGGCTGATCTCTATCATCGCCTGTCGGAGTTGACTATTGCTGTGCCATCCTTGAATCAGCGCCGGGAGGATATCCCTGACCTTGCAGTTCACTTCCTTGGCCAACTCTACCGCATCTATCGTCTTGCCGATGAACCGGTCGACCGAGTGCCAACGATCAGTGCGGAGGCTCAAGGACTCCTGACCACGCATAATTACACAGGTAATATCAGGGAGTTACGCTCAATTCTCCTGCGCGCCCTGCTCTTTCGTCAGGGGCCGATCATCACAGGTGAAGACCTCCAGAAAGCCCTGGCTTCAGGGCATCAGCCTGTTGTCTCAGAAGATACTGAACAAGACCCTGTTCGCCGTATCCAGAGAGCTCTGCAGGAGGGAGACGGAGACTTCTGGAGCCTGGTGCACCGACCGTTTATCGATAATCAGCTGACCAGAGATACTGTCTGTGCGCTGGTTGAAGCAACCCGACGTGACGGCGCGCGCAACATGCCTGATATCGCGGCTGCACTCAGGGCGTGTGGAGCGCATTCGCGGAATGCAAATGAACAGCGCAGATTCTACAAGTTCAAGAATTTCCTCTACAAAACAGTGAAAATTTAGCAATTTGTAAACCTTTAAGGGGGCGGCTGAAAACTTGACATGGGGCTTATCTTGTTTATATTGGAGACTAATAATTAATAGAAGTTAAGCTTCTGGCAAAGCCAACCCTTCCGTGAGGAGGTCTACGGAAAGCCACGGGTCTTGTCTTTGAGATAGCCGGGTTGCCAGGAAGAATTCGGGATGGCCGGGTTCATTCTCAGCACCCGGTTTTTTTTGTCAGCTAAAGATCAGGTGGGATGATGGTGTTCAGGGCCTTCAGCAAAAGTCTGATCAGCAAGTATATCCTCAGGACCGGCGTCGTCCTGCTGGTCACCATTTCGCTCTTTGCCTTTTTCAATATCAGCACCCTTAAAGAGCTTTTTCTGCAGGACGCCAAGGATGATATTGAGACTGTCAGCGAAATCATCTTGCACACCACGCACTTCCAAATGCTGAAAGATAATCGTACCCAGGTTTACGAAATGATCAATGAGGTCTGCTCCCATGAAAAAATAGACCGTATCCGACTCTTCAGCACGGCAGGGCATGTCCACTTTTCTACCCTCGAAGATGAAATAGGCAAGGGCATGGAAGAGATCAATACTCCCTGCGAGGAATGTAACAGTGACGTGTTTTTACCTGATAGCCATCCACTGGGAAACAGCCGGAGAATCTTCCATAATGCCCAGGGCGATGAGATTCTCAGCGTTACGACCGAGATTCGTAACAAGCCCAGTTGCTATACGGCGGCCTGTCATGTTCATCCGCCAGACGTTAAAATCCTTGGTTTTCTCGAGGTCCAAGGATCTTTGGCCAACATCGGCGTGCAGGCCAGTTCTTATCGCAACAGCATTGCGACCTTTGGCGTGACCCTCTTGCTGTTGGTGATTGTTTGTCTGAGCTGGATGACGCAGAGCATGGTTGTGAATCCCGTACATGATCTTTTGCTGCATGCCCAAAAGGTCTCGAATATGGAGCTCGACAGTCAGCTGCCCTTGAAATCAAACGACGAAATCGGTGAACTCTCAGAAGCCTTTAACTTCATGACGCTGAAGTTAAAGGAAACGCGCGACGAGTACCGAGACCTGACAGAAACCCTTGAGGCCAAGGTCATCGAGAGGACGGAACAGATCGCCAACGTCAGCGATCAGCTGGTGCGCTCGGAAAAGCTGGCTTCACTCGGTCAGCTGGTTGCAGGTATCGCCCATGAGATCAATAATCCGCTGGCAGGCATATTGATGTTCGCCAATCTTTTTGCTGATGACAAAAGGCTTGATAAAGCACAACGCGAGGATGCCCTGACAATTGTGCACGAGACCAATCGTTGTGCCGATATCGTTAAGCGGCTGTTGGATTTTTCATGTACCTCTATACCCGATAAGCGGCTCAGGTCCCTGTCCGATATCATGGAAAGTACCCTGGCCCTAGTCAGCCATCATGCCAGTGTCAACGATGTTGATATCGTGCGTCATTATGGCGTTAACCTGCCGGAGATTGAAGTAGATCCAACGCAAATGGAGCAAGTGTTTATCAATCTTCTGATCAATGCCTGTCATGCCATGCCCCTCGGCGGGCGCATGACGATCATCATGCGGACCGATCTAAAGCGCGACCGCCTGATTACGATAATAGAAGATACTGGCCAAGGTATCGCCGAAGAGAATCTGGGTAGAATTTTTGACCCGTTCTTTACCACAAAAAACCAGGACATTAATGGTGTCGCCGGGACGGGGCTCGGTCTGTCGGTTTCCTACGGCATTGTTGAAAACCATGGTGGACAAATTCTGGTACAAAGTTCCGTTGGCCAGGGTACAGTTTTCACGGTTGAATTGCCGAT
>JAOUDB010000191.1 GCA_029859485.1 Desulfuromonadales bacterium
AAAAAACCATTTTGGTCATCTTTAGGGCTTGGCTTGATTAGCCGTTTCGGGAGGGAAGCGTCGGACGGTATTCGCCGGGAGTTTGACCTGAGAAGTTTCGGAGAAAGCGGGTGAAGTGTGCCAGGGCCTGAAAGCCCAGCCGAAATGCAGAAGCCATGTTCAAAGACTGTCCTGCCCGGTACGGGCCTGACACATCCTGAGACATGAATCAGTAGCGGAATGCGGCAGCGGCAAAAGAGAGGCCTCCGCCGGAATCGATAAACACCTTGGTCCTGACACACCCTCAATTCTGTTCCTGGGGCGTAATCGTTGGAGGCAAAATGTATCTTGACGCCCAACATGGATTCCCATGCGAGACGACAGTGGATGATGGGAAGAAACGATGAAGTCTCAGCATGCGGGGCCAAGGAATCAACCCAACGACATTGCGAAACAAAAGGCCCTCCAGGAAAGTCTTTTTTACTCGGTTCCGCCCTCATCCTGGGTCTCTTCTGAAGGATTGAAAGGTTCGATCCTGCTCGCCTGCATCGTGTAGTTGATATTGATCTCGGCTGCTCCATCCAGAAGGTACAAGCTCTTGCTCAGGCTCTTTGTGTAAATGGTTCCGGTCACGTTGACGGGCTCGTAAAATCCTTGGATTTCCCGGGCCTGACCGTCCGCCATAACGACGTGGACAATCTGGTTGGGGGGCGGTGGTGGGGTATGAATACAGGCGCCGACCCAGGGTACCAGAAGTAACTCTGTGACCTTCTTGCCGTCGTACTCAAGGGGGAGGACGAAGCCAGGCATCACGATCGCTTTGCCATCCAGCTCCGGCACGACCTCTACGGCCATTCTCTGCCTCATCTTGGTCACTTCATCCCTTTTGGCCAGTAAACCATCGATGTCGACCTTCTCTTCAATCAGAAACTGCTCGGACTCTTTAACCATGGAGAGCTTCCGGTCGCTGAGCTCGGAGCCGGCGTCCTTCATCTGCATGATGCGCGCGTAGAGACTAAGGTGGTAGGACTGCTCTGCAGTCAGCTTTAAGAAAGGGTCATCGTAGTCAATGACCGGCAGCAGGTCGGTCCAGGTGATTTTCTGCGGGGCGCTTGCAGAAACCGGCAGTACGAAGAATAAAAGCAGCAGGATCGCTCTCAACAGGTGACGTTTCATTTGCCCTCCAAAAAATTAAAGCCTAACCGTCATGCCGTCAGCCAACGAGTTACGATAAACCCTGTAGCCGGGAACCAGGCCAATGAGAGCCCCACAGAGGCAGACCATCACGATCAGGATCAACTGTGTTCCGTTGATTCCGCCCGCCTGCAAGTAGAGACCGAAGTGGCTGGCAATAAGCGGCTGGCCGAAGAGAATCAAGATTTGCAGCAGTGCAACACCGGATGCGGTCCCGAGCAGGGTGACCCATGTTGCCTCACCAACCATCAGGGTGAAGAGGTGGCGTGGCCGGGCACCGACCGAACGGAGGATCGCCATCTCGCGGCGGCGCTCGTTGAGGCTGGTCATCAACACTGCCAGCAGACAGAACAAGCCGACCACCACGACCAGGATAGCGACAGCCAGCAGGGCGTTTTCGGCGACACCGATCGCCTGCCAGATTTCCTGTAGAGTGACGCCAGGCATGGCGGCGGTCAAGGGTTCTCCACCATAAGTACTGATTGCACGCTGTAAGCCGAGGGCGGCACCGCGCGACTTGAGGCCGAGCAGAAAAGCGGTGATCTGTTCCGGTTCGTTGCCGAGATGGTTTTTGCCGATCGCGTGGCGGACTGTTTCACCATGGTGGTTTTCGTCGTCCGTATGGTGGGCAGCTTCACCGTGGTGATCATCAATGGATAAGAGTGCCGCAAGAGGATCGTGTCCGGTCTCAGCCTGTTTCTCCTTCTCGTGGATCGCCTCAATCCCGCCAAGGTCTACATGCAGGGTCCGATCGACCGGGGTGCCAGTCGCCGCCAGGATACCAACGACAACAAACGGCTTGTCGGCGTGATCGTGAAAACTCATGTCGCCAGTGCCGTGGCTGACGACGATCTTGTCGCCAAGTTTATAGTTGAGTTTTTGGGCGACTTCGGCCCCAAGGACTACTTCCTTATCGTTGGTAAAATTCCTGCCGTCAGCAAACTGCAGGAAGCGGCCCTGACCGTATTGGAAGTGCTGGAAGTATTCCCCGCTGGTGCCGAGAACCCGGTAGCCCTTGTGAGAGTCGCCGAGCGATAACGGGATGGCCCAGGAAACCTGTGGATGTTCTGAAAACTCCTCAAAGCTTGCCCAGGAGATATTGTTTTCCATATTGCCGATATGGAATATGCTGGCCAGGAGCAGAGTCGTGCGGCTGCTGCGGGCGCCGACGATCAGATCGGTGCCGGAGACCGTGTTGGTGAAACTGTTACGCGCCTCTTGACGAATCCGCTCGACTCCGAGCAGCAGGGTGACGCTCAGCGCAATGACAGTGACGGTTAACGCGACTGTGAAAATACGGTTGCGCAGACTTTTCCAGGCCAGGGAGAGAATCTGCATCAGCTCTTTCCCTTCATCGGAACGACCGCAGCTTGTGACGGCCTGTTGATCTCCGCCATGCTGAGCGCACGTGAGAAGCGCGGCTGCAGGCTTTTATCGTGGCTGACGAAAATCAGCGTTGTGCTCCTCTCTCGACACTCGGCAAACAGAAGCTCAAGAAAGTTGCTGCGCATGTCGCTGTCGAGTGCGGAGGTTGGTTCATCGGCGATCAGCAGCTCTGGAGATCCAATCAGGGCCCTGGCAGAGGCCACCCGCTGCTGCTGACCAACGCTTAACTCCATGACAGAGCGACTCTGCATCTCCTGGTCATCAAGCTCCAAATGCTGCAGCAGGCGCAACGCTTCACCATTGAGGCTACCGCCGGCCTGCTCGGCTCTTTTGCGGCGGATATGAGAGAAACGGCACGGCAGCGTCACGTTATCGACAGTCGACAAATACGGGATCAGGTTGAATTGCTGGAAGATAAAGCCGATATGGTCGGCCCTGAACTGATCACGTTCAGCACCACTGAGGTTGTCGAGGCGCTGGCCGAGAAGGTTGACCTCGCCACACTGCGGGGTGATGACACCTGCCAACAGGCTGAGCAGAGTGCTCTTGCCGCTACCGCTCGGCCCGGCGATAAAGAGCTGTTCACCGGGAGCCACAGTTAATGACGGAATATTCAAGGCCTCTGTCTGTCGTCTGTTCCAGCGGAAACGGACATCTTTGAGCTGGGCCACTGTCTTTGAGGTGATTTTGGGAGGCATGAGATTGCCGGGGTGCTTCATCACTGTCGCGCTGCTTCCTCTCGTTCAGTTTCTTGGTCGTGTCAGAAGTTTAATCTCCCTCATTTTTATAGGCTCTTCAACAGACTCTCGCCTGGTAGACCCTGCTTAGCCACGCATGGGCTCTCAAGTCCGTCAGGAAGGTGCAGATAGAACTGCGGCAAGGCTGGAGACGCCTTCCCCGCAGAAAGCTTGATTTGGGAGGCGCCCTGAGAAGTTTTCACGGGTAGCTTTGCGTACCTCATCAACGCCGTCGGCAGTAATCGAAAGGACCCCCTATAAACCAGTTGTCAATTAATTTTGTGCCATCAGAAAGTAAACGAACATCACCATGGCCACCAGCTTTTGAAATGAGCAAACCAGAAGGATAAATCCGCGGGCCACTTTTTTGATTCCCGTCGATGGCAGTCTTGAGGCGAAGGAGTTGTCTCCTGTATCCCGGACAGTCGTAATTCCCAGTCGAGGGAATTACGGCTGTCCGGCGGAGAACTGCGCACTCTAATTTACCCCGAGAAGGCGGACTGGTCCCGTTAGAAACAACGATTGACAGAGTTCTCACAAGCTCCTGTTTCACTCAATCCACCACGGGTCTGCGGATTGGCTGACCCGGATAGACGCCTTTCAGCACCTTGGAATCCTTCACAACAACCGTGCCGTTGACCAGCACGTAGGGAATGCCGGTCGTCGGCAGTGCGCCATTTTTATTGGTCGCGTTGTCTGTGACCTTGTCCGGATCGAAAATAGTGATGTCGGCATCCATGCCCACCTGCATACGCCCTTTGGTAGCCATCTGTTCAATGCCGTTGTCCGCAAGGAACTTCGCGGGCATGAAGGTAATCTTGGAGATGGCCAGCATCAGCGGCATGAGATCATCTTCGCGCACGAGCCTGAGGAGCCTGCCGCGTGTGCCGGCGCCTCTCGGGTGGCCATTAATCTGGTCATAGGGCGTGTCCCAGGTCCGGGCCAGCTTGCCGTCCGATTTATTGGAGTACTGCATCGCGTCACTGGCAATGATCGCGGTCGGATGCGCCAGTGCCACGTACATATCCTCCTTCGTGGCGTTCTCGAACATGATGGGCGTATTGGGCGCATCTTTCATCAGCTGCTCGTAGCTCTCCTTGGTCAGGGGTTCATTGGTCAACTGATTGGTGATGTCCTTGTAGGTATGACCCATGTTGCGCTGGTAGTTGTCGGGCTTCAGGTAGGGCGCCCCCACGACCGAGGCCCCGTAGGTGTACACATAGATCTCGCCGATGACCTGAGTGCCCTCGTGGTAGGCAGCGTCGATCAGAGCCTGGCAGTCGGCCGTCAGGGCCAGGCATTGCGCAGCCATGTGCTGGACGATCAGGGCGCCGTCGTAAGCGGCCGCAGCCGCCACGGCTTCGGAGGTTCCGAGCAGGCCGGACTGAGGCGGCATCTGGCTGGAGTAGCGCCCGTGCATGGCCATCACGCCGCCATACTTGCCAACCAGTGCCATCGCCCCATCCACCTCACGGGTGGTCAGCCCATTAGGCATGTAGCCCGCGGTATTACCGACGCCCAGGGCACCTTCTTTCAAACCCTCTTCGTAACGCCCGAGAATACTTTCGATCTGTTCATCGCTGGCCACTGTGGTCGACCAGCCAAAATCCATACCGACTGCAGTCGGCAGCAAAATGTCGTTGACGTTCGCCCCGTCAACGGTCTTGTATTTCGGATTGAACTCCGTCTCGCGTGCACCGATGAAGCTGGTTGTTGCACCGTAGTTGACCTGCCCCCGACCTTTCCAGCTGTCGTACCACAAGCCGACAGGGTATACGCCGGCTTCCAGCTCCAGTGCGGTGGTAATGCCGTCGCGCAGATGGATCTTCTGACCGATCTCGGTCACCACCGTGTGGCTGTGGGTATCGATGAAACCCGGGGCTACCACGTGGTCCCTGGCGTTGATCGTTTCCTTGCCCCGGATTTTTTCGGTCGTGATGGCCGCGATCTTGCCGTCCTTGACGCCAACGTTGCGCACAGCATCCATCATCGTTTCGGGATCCATGACCCGACCGTTAAGGATGACCAGGTCATAGTCTGCCGCGTAAGCGGATGAACAAACGAAAAAGCACACCAGTAGCAACAAGGTCCTAGTGATAATTGATTGTGAATTCAACATGACTGACTCCTCTTATCTAACTACGTTAAACTTACACTCTATAAGGTTGTTTTCGTTTTGCAATTTTTCTCTTCATGCGTATGTGAATGGCCATACCGAAGGTTATTTAAACCAAGCGACAAAGGGGTTCGAGATGACCGGGGTGGCTGTGAATTTGAACAGCCACTCGGGACCGAAC
>JAOUDB010000192.1 GCA_029859485.1 Desulfuromonadales bacterium
TTTCAATCCACCCTTCAGCGTATTCCTAAATGTTGTCCCACCATATTATATAGGCGACTTTTTCAAGCATGAAAGAGGGTTTCCAGCAACTCCTGATAAATAGTAAATGGCCACTCGGAATCGATCTAGGTGGCCATAGTTTTTGTTTATTAAAGAGCTTACTGAATGTCTATCAAGAAGAAGCAGTTTTTCTTCTCGTAAGTCGTGACTTGTAAGAAAGGCCACCCGTGTCCATGTGGCCATATTATTGCGAGTTCAGTTTTTCTGTAATAGTGCCGTCACCAGCTTATTTAATAGATTTGATCCATCCTTCCAGAGTTTTAGACCAGTCCCCCAAGGGTTTCGTCCCTTCCTCTACTAGTAATGCAGTCTCTGGTAAAATTTCCACTTCCCGTATGCGGAAGCCAATTGACTCTCCCCCTATGATTGCGGCATTGCTCCCAATTCCTATAATCGCAATTTTTGAACCGAGTTTAGGAGTGTCCAGATTAGTTATAACTTTCACTTGCCCAGTCCCATCGTCTAAGACATAACTCCGTGAGCCAACAAGGGGGATGCTCAGTGTATCAACAACTTTTCCCTTAATTTTAACTCGCTTTCCTTCATATACGTTTGGAGTTTCATTAAGCTGGGCAATCTCGGTAAAACCGAAAGGCAAATAATCTTTTGTCAGATAACCGATAATAACGAGCAAAACGAATATAATCAGTAGCAAAAATGTTTTTACAAAGCCCTTGTTTCCCATAAAATCTCCAAATTCCAAACAATCGAGTTTCAGCGGTGAAATAACATGATTAAACGAAGATCCATAATCTTTCTATAAACAAGCCCTATGTTTGCACTGTTCTTAAAGCCTGTCCATTTTTTTCAAGCTCTTTACTTAATTCCCTGCGGCATGAGAAAAGCCACCCGTTTCCAGGTGACCTTCATTACGTGTATTAAAGCGCTTACTGAATACCTCTATCAATAAGAAGCCGGTTTTATTCTCAGAAGTCGTGACAAATAAGAACGGTCACCCTTTTCCAGGGGGCCGAAATTTCCAAAAGTTAGCCGGGGGCTCTTACCTAATGATACAATGCTTTACGTAATCAGACGCTTCACTTGCCGTCCAATCACCTTTCGGCTTCTCTTTCATATCCTCTAACCATTTGTCACTGCCGACTTCTGGTGAAGATCCAATTACTATTGCAATCAAACAAAAAAAACACAGGCTGAACCCTTTGAATAAATTCATCGTTCTATCTCTCTGAACTCTCCTAAAGGTCATTGTGATACTCCATTAAATATTCTGATGTCACTTATACTCACACTGGAGTTGGGGTCAAAGTCGATTGGCGCCATATTTATACCCCTGCATTGCTTGCGGGTGTGAGGTTGGCTGAAATGCGAAACTCTTGCTGACCCTATAAAAGGCCTAAGCCTCCCCCTGAAAACCAGAGACACTATACCTTGCCCGTTTGATTAAACTGGACCATGAAGTTTAAATATTATGACCCTGTTTATCCCTGGAAAGTTTCAGCAGGTCCTCATCGTTCATAATGATATCGCGATAGGTGCCTCCGGCGGGAATCATCGGATAAATGTTTTCCTCGGCTTTAACGATAATATCGAGCAGGTAGGGCTCGTCAGCATCTTCCAGCATCCGCGCAAAAGCGGCCGGCAGTTCCTCCTTGCTCGTTACCCTCTCAGCCTTAACACGGTAACCTTCTGCAATGGTGATAAAGTCTGGGTAGATATCCTGTCCATCCGAAGTTTTTTTCTTACGGCGGGGATCGGACAGGTCGGTACCTGACCGATGACCGTCGTAGATCATGTCCTGCCACTGACGCACCATGCCTAACCATTGGTTGTTGATGACAACCACCTTAACTCCTATGCTGTAGCGGTGGCAGGCGGCCAGTTCGTGAATGGTCATATTCAAGGAGCCGTCACCATCGATATCGATCACCAACCTTTTGGGGCAGCCCACCTTGGCCCCCATGGCGGCCGGAAGCCCGTACCCCATTGTGCCGAAGCCTGAACTGCTGAGAAACGAACGGACCTGCCGGCTTCGGTAGTGTTGCATTGCCCACATCTGGTGCTGGCCAACACCCAGGCTCACAATTGCATCGCCGTTTGTAAACTTACTTAACTGGGAGATGGCATATTGCGGGGTAATGACCTCGCTCTCGGGAACCTGAAAAGGGAACTGTTCACGCAGTCCAGCGAGGTAGACCAGCCATTCACTGCAATTTGTGTCTTTGGAAATATCTATCAGTTGACACAAGGCGGGCCTGAGATCGGCACAGACCGGCAAGGTGACCGGTTTGTTTTTATTCAGTTCGTCTCGATCGATATCAATATGAATGATTTTGCCGTGCTTGATAAACTCGCTGATGTTTCCCGTAACTCGATCATCGAAACGCACGCCTAGGGCCAGGACCAGGTCGGCTTCGTTGATCGCCACGTTGGCATATTTACTGCCATGCATACCGAGGATGTCCAGAGCCAAAGGATGCCCGGGGGGGAAGGCGCCATGACCCATCAGGGTGGTGGTCACCGGGCAGGAGAGTCGTTCCGCCAGTTCCAGAAGTTCATTGTGGCTGTTTGAACTGACAATGCCACCCCCGGCGTAGATGACCGGACGCTTCGCTTCGGAAATCAGACGCCGGCATTCCTCAAGTTGGGTTTCACTGATCCCCACAATAACAGCTTCAGGAGGCTCAATGACGGCCGGCATCCGTGGTGGGGTGTAATTGCCCTCCGGATCGCGTGGATAATGCTGCTGGATATCCTTGGGGATATCGATCAACACAGGCCCTGGTCGGTTACCATCTGCTAGGGCAAAGGCTTCACGGACAATCTCCGGAACGTCAGTGACCTTTTTGACCAGATAGCTTTTCTTGGTCACAGGCCTGGTGATGCTGACAATGTCGACCTCCTGAAAGGCGTTTTTCCCCAGCAGGTGAGATGGGACATTGCCGGTAATCGCAACAATGGGAATGGAGTCACTGTATGCATCAGCAATTCCGGTCACCATGTTGGTCGCCCCGGGGCCTGAAGTGGCGAGGCAGACACCGATCTTCCCAGTCGCCCGCGCATAACCCTGAGCGGCATGAACCGCTCCCTGTTCGTGTTCAGTGCGAATGCAGCGAATATTAAATTCTCTCAAAACATCGAAAATTTCCAGATTGGCTCCGCCAGGGTAACCGAAGAGGGTGTCCACATTCTCCAATTGTAGGCATTTGGCAAGAATCTGGGCGCCACGGAGTGCTACACCACGCTGTTCAGGACGGATATCTTTGAGTTGCCCGCCTGTTACAGTGCCAATGTTCTGGTAGGTCACGTTATCTTGCTGGTTGGTTGTCTTGCTCATCTGAACACAACTCCCATCTACGCGTATTTTAAAATCATCCGATCTTACTATCGCGTATTCCACGTCAATTAGTCCAGTGATTCCGTCGGTAAAACCCCAATTTGGAAGGGTCTTGCCAAAGACTCACAAGTCCTAAATCGCAAGAAAATGGCCACTCGGAATTGATCCAGGTGGCCATCATTTTATCGTCCTAAATTGCGCTATCAATAACACGCCGAATTTCGTCTCGGCAGTAGTGAATTTTGAGAAAAAAAGCCATTTCACATTTTATTCACAATTTTTCAACATCCCTATCACACTTCATCGTTTAAAGTACGCTCAACAATTAAGAACTAACCAATCGTGTTGAGTATTTAAACCTCCTGAAAAACTTTTTCCTTTGCCTCCGAGGTCTTTTAATCAGAAGAGTGGGTCTAATTCCCCGCAGTTTGCTGCGTGATCTTGCAAAGGTTACAGGCTGTTGATACCTCGTAGCTTGCTGCGAGGTAGTTCATTTAAGTCAAGAAAAGTGTGGTAAGTTTGGCTTGTTTAATGCTTAGAAAGTTACGAAGAAAAGGAGTTAAGACAATGAAACAAGATTTGTTGGGAGACATAGCAATGCAACGTTCCATTGCTGGTTGGGACATTAGCGAAATTGATGATGAACAACAATATTTGTTGAGCAAAGATCACGATCAAATTTGTGAATTTTTCTTGGGCTTTATAAGCACACGTCACGCACAAAGAACATGGCAATAACTTCAAATATGAAAACGGAGTAACAGTGAACCAAGGAAAAGGGTACGCCTGCGTTGGGAGCATGGGTGCGCTGGTTTGAACCCAGTTATACATACCAATGACGTGTATTATCAGTTGTCTAGAGTTTTAAGAAAGAATTTCAAGCAGGTAGGAGCATGACTCTTGCGAGAGGATTTTTATTATTTATCTGTAGTAGTTCAGACTTAATCTGACAGTTGCCGGTTTTGCGGAGGTGTCTGTCAGGTCAAGTCGCGACTACTACAATTTATCCTCTCGCATTGTTTTGAAGGCTCCAGATTCGCCAAAACACCAAATTATTACTGACCCTGATAAATAAAAACGGCCACCAAGGATCGTCCCCTTGTGGCCATAGTTTTGTGTATTAAACAGCTTACTGAAAACCTCTATCAGTAAGAAGTTGTTTTTCCTCTCACGAATCGTAACCAATAAGGATTCTTTTAGATTAAAGGTCCTATCAAACTCAACCGAAAGTCCGTTTTCATGCCTTAACCAGCGGTCTTTAAAAGGGCTATTATCCGTAAACATTCAACCGTCTCAAAAAAAACATTGCACATTCTGCTTTCAAAAAGAAGGGTATGTAAACTTAACGGATTAGCTTTATCCATTAGGTTAGGTCTAGTGGCAACCCTTCCTTGATGTCTTTACGAATCAATTCCCTGAACTCTTTTGTGTCATTATCCCCGTGTACCCTAATATTATGTTTTACCACTTCCTCAATAAGCTCTTCTTCAGTATCAGCAGACAAAATCATTGAGCATTTAGGGCCTTCCGGATAACTACGGCAATCAAAATATTTTCTTCCCATAATTTCCTCTTTACCAGAATTATTTACCAAAAGATAGAGGCCCAAAGAGATTTCTCTGTGGGCCCCATTGCCTAACGAGTTGAAAAAACCAACTTACTTTTCTTCACATTCTATGAAGAAGTATGTTTTGGTGAATAGATTACTCTTTTGGTAAGATATGTCAACAGGTAAATGAAAATAAAAAAGGGCACCAAGGATCGAACCCTGGTGACCATAGTTTTAGCTACCTAAATGTCTCTATCAACAATAGGCTGTTTTCCTCTCATATGTTGTGACATTTAAGAAACCAGCCATCCTGATATTTGTAAGTAACGACCTTCTAGGGGGACTCTTTTTTTACCTACGGTGCTGTTACGGTCCGAAGATCATGTTATGCAAGAAATTAATGTGCGCCAACCTCAATCGAGGCGATGCAAGCCATGCTTTTTGGCCTGAACCTTGGCCATCTGGAATTCACTTCGACTCAGCCTACGATCCAGGGGTTGGAATTCACTGGCCCGGTAACAGGGCCGGTATTGATCCATAAGATTGAGGTAGGTATTAGGGGAGATTTCCCGAGCAATGAACGCGAGAATCTGGTCGGTACCGGCTGAATTTTCAGGAAGCACCAAGTGGCGGATCAGCATCCCACGCTGGGCAATGCCTTGCTCATCCAAAACCAGTTCGTTCACT
>JAOUDB010000193.1 GCA_029859485.1 Desulfuromonadales bacterium
CGAGGGGCTTTATCTCCAGCGAAGCTACAGGATTTTTCAAAGCGCTAAATTGAAGATTGAAACGTGATTATCATTGGCGGCAGTCGATGGGACCCTCCCTACGAAATAGGTTCTTAAAAGATCCGAGAATTAGTTGTGGAAATATTCAATCAATCACCCCACGCTTCCCAAGCTTGCTAAAGACACCACGCTTTTTAAATCAATCGGTCCGATATCTCCGTAAGCCATCAGGGCTGTCCGGCCGGTGAGTTGAAACCCGGCAGAATCACATAACTCTGGCAGTGGTGACGAGCTAAGCAAATCAACAACAACAGGAGCCTTATGATCTGTCGCCGCAATCATCCTGTTCAGCAAGGCCTGATGTGTGTGCAGTGAGGCTTCATGTGCATACCATGGCCCGATAATCTGCATGTCTGGACCTGCCTGCAACAGCGCAATAGAACCCTCAACAGCAAAAACTTGTCCACCCTCACAGAGGACGGACAGTAAGGGGGTACGGTTTTCACTCCAGGCCAATCGGTCTTCGTAAAACAACTCATCGAAGAGGTTTTCACCCTGTAACGGAGAGCCAATTGCAACTCTTGGTGACAACACCCAGCGCTCGATACCATCGACCTCAACAAAGCCATCTTTTTCATAAATGCTACGTCCTTGATCTGAGGCCGTTAACCAGATCGATGTCATCCCTCGTTCAACCAGCTCCGCAAGCACTGCCTTGAACAGGTGGCTTCCATAACCCTTGCCGCGCAGGTTGTGAGGGACGATCAAGTTGCCGATCCATGCACTCTTCTCATAAGCAACAGAGGTCAGCAATGCGCAGAACTTATGATCATCAAGCACACGCACATATTGAGCCCATGGACCTTTAAAGAGTTGCAATTCGGTGCGTGGCACCCGCCAGTTTTCACGACAGGCGAGAGCAGAGAACGTCTCCCAGTCAGATTGGTAGGGAAGCCTAATGATCATGCCACCTTCCTGTCAGCATCATAGAGCCGCAGCAAATCGTGATCAGACAACGGACGCTTTCTTCTTTGTGCAATATTTCTTACTCTTGCCAGGAAAGAGTCTGCCTCCAGCCGGTCAAGGTCTATACCGAGACCACTGAGCCGATCCTGCAGGCCATGTCTCCCCGAATGTTTCCCAATTACCATATGTCGACTCAAACCAACCTCGGCAGGATCGTAGCCCTCGTAATTGCCCGGGTACTTAAGCACACCATCGGCATGCAGCCCTGATTCATGGGAAAACACTTTTTCTCCGACAATAGCCTTCCATTCCGGTACCGGCCGGCAACTGGCCTGTCCAACGAGCTTCGACAGTTCCACAAACCGTCCCGTATCAATCTGCACATCAACATGACAGGCGTGCTTGAGTGCCATCACGACCTCTTCGAGAGCAGCATTACCAGCACGTTCACCGAGGCCGTTGACGGTGGTGTTAACAAACCGTGCGCCAGCTCTTATTCCAGCGATTGCATTGGCCGTAGCCATGCCCAGGTCATTATGGGTATGAACCTCCAGGTCAAGGTCGACACGTTCGGCCAGGTAGAGCACTTTGTCGTAGGTCGTGAAAGGATCAAGGATGCCGAGTGTATCGCAGAACCGAAAGCGGTCAGCGCCCTGATCCCTGGCTATTTCCATCAGCTCCACCAAAAAATCAAGGTCGGCACGACTGGCATCTTCGCCACCAATCGAGACATACAGATCATGACCTTTGGCAAAACCGAGCGCAACCTTGAGTTGTTCCTTAACCCAGTTTCGATTTTTGCAAAGCTTTCTCTCGATATGAATATCAGAAACCGAAAGGGAAATATCAACCGCGCGAACACCGCTGTCGATCGAGGCTTGAATATCTGAGACCACGGCCCGGTTCCAGGTGAGCAGGCGAGCATTGAGGCCCAAATCAACAAGTGCCTTGACCGATGCTTGCTCCTCCCGACCCATCGCCGGGATACCGCACTCCAGTTCTCCGACGCCGGTCTCGTCGAGCAACTTTGCGATGCGTTTTTTCTCTTCGAGACTGAAGACGACACCGGCGGTCTGTTCGCCATCTCGCAGTGTGGTGTCGTCGATGATGACTTCAATATTTCCAGGTTCGAACATTGCGTACCTCGTTTAAAGAGAAAAAGCCCTGAACCTTTTCAAAAGGTCCAGAGCTTCATTGCCAGGATCCGGCGACTTTGCCGGGAAGTGTTTCACCGTTGACCAAAAGCAAAAGCTGTGCCTTTAGGACTGTCCCTGCAGTTAAGGGGTACGGCCCGTTGGTTTTACGGCCTTTTGACATCCATTGTCGGGGACCGTTCCCTGTTTGTTAGGTCGCCGGCCTGGAGGGTAAATGCACAATAAACAGGCAGCCTGCTCGGTTTATGTTCGTCCTGAGTAGGTACAACAAGATAGAAACAGCTGCAAAGTGGCCTTTTTAAGTTCTGTTGCCATCATGGCAAGCCTTTTGCTCTACTCAATCCCAACGTTAAGACATCACCCCTCCTTTGCCGCCAGCGCTGTCGGAAAAGCCGGTTCCCTTCTCGAAGATGTGACGGGACTGATTTCTAACTGAAAGGAAATTTCAGGGAGTCAGCCCATTATGGCAAACAAACCAAAAATCAAAGAACTGCTGGATGAAAGTTCTTGCACACATAACCAGAGCCGTAAAGTTGCCTGCAACGCACCGACTCCCGGAGCGACCACAGGTGGTTGCGCCTTTGAGGGCGCCCAGATCTCTCTCTTCCCCTATGCTGATGCCGCCCACCTGGTGCACGGCCCGATGACTTGTCTCGGCTCATCATGGGAGACCCGCGCCACAGGGACCAGCTATCCAGGACGCAATTTGACGCAGATGGGTTTCACCACTGATATCAATATCAACGACGTGGTCTTCAGCGGCGAAGAAAAAGTCGCGGCTTCCATCGATTACATTATGGAACATTACAAACCTGAAGCCGTCTTCGTTTATGCCACCTGCGTAACAGCTATGATTGGTGATGATATTGACCTGATCTGCAAACAGGCTGCAGAAAAACACAAGGTTCCAATGGTGCCGGTACACGCCCCCGGTTTTGTCGGCAGCAAGAACCTCGGTAGCCGTCTTGGTGGTGAAGCTGCCCTCAGCCATCTGATCGGCACCAGAGAGCCTGAGGAAACAACGCCCTTCGACATTAACCTGATCGGTGAATACAACGTTACCGGCGACATGTGGCAATATTCGCCATTGCTGGAAGAACTCGGCATTCGCATCCTGTCGACTCTGAGCGGCGACGGCCGCATCGCACAGATTCGTACAGCTCATCGAGCCAAGCTCAACGTTATCGTCTGTGCCAAGTCTCTCGTTTCACTGACCCGGAAGATGGAAGAACGTTATGGCATCCCGTCTATCTCTCTCTCCTTTTATGGCCGACGAGATACCAGCGACGGTTTACGAGCCATTGCAAAGGCCCTGGGGGATGACGACTTGATCGCTAAAACCGATCAGCTGATTGCCAGAGAAGAGGCAGACATCGCCGTAAAACTAAAACCATATCAATCCTTCTTCCAGGGCAAAAAAGCAGTGCTCAACACCGGTGGCAACAAAACCTGGTCAATTGCTTCAGCGTTGCAGGATCTCGGTATTGAAGTCGTGGCAACCGCTGTCAAGAAAGCCACCGAGGATGATCGCGCAAAGGCTCGGCAGACTCTCGGTGAAAAAGGTGTCCTCATGATGAACCCGGGTGTTGAACAGGCTAAACTCATTGATGAGACCGGTGCCGATCTGCTTCTGGCAGGCGGTCGCAGCCTCTATACTGCGATCAAGAAGGGCATTGCTTTTGCCGACGTTAATCAGGAAAAAAAGAAAAGTTACGGTGGCTATGAGGGTCTGCTCAATCTCGCTGAGGACTTGAAAAATGCTCTGCAAAACCCGGTGTTCAAAAACGTTTCGCGGAGGGCGCCATGGGAGAAATAGCTCGAAAAAAATACAAACCGCTCCAGGTCAATCCCTTTAAACTCAGCCAGCCGATGGGTGCGACGTTGGCGTTTCTTGGCGTAGACAGATGCATGCCGCTCATGCACGGAGGCCAGGGCTGCACCAGCTTCACAAAGGTCTTCTTCACACGGCATTTCTGCGAACCGATCGCCATCCAGACCAGCGCAGTCACCGATGCCATCGCTGTCCTTGATGGCGGTGACTACAGCATCGTTGAGTCGGTCAAAAACATCACCAAAAAGATTTCGCCGAGCTTAATTGGTCTGCATACCACAGGCATGCCAGAAACCAAGGGTGATGATGTTCGCGGCGTTGCGGCAAAAATTGACTTTCCTCTGGTCACTGTCAACACTCCGGATTACGAAGGCGGTCTGGAAAGTGGCTGGGCATTAACCTGTAAGGCGCTGATCGAACAGCTGATCAACCCGGCTCGGGAAACAGATGATAACAAGCTGGTGTTGCTGCCTCATGTCAGCCTGCAACCGATCGAAGTCGAGAAGATCAAAGAGTTCATCGAAGAGTTCGGTTTCAACGTATGGGCCCTTCCCGACCTGTCAAGATCCCTGGATGGTCATCTGGGTGAGAAGCAGGCAGCCCTTTCCAGCGGCGGGATTAGCGTAGAAGAAATCCGCGTGCTGAGTGACGCCGGTCTGGTGATCAGCGTCGGTGATTCGATGCAAGCATGTGGAAATGCTTTGCGGGAGAAGAACCCCGAGATGCGTCATCATCATTTCTCGCACCTGCATGGACTTGAAGCGGCGGACTCGTTAGCGGAACTCCTGTTGGCAGAAACCGGTTTCAGTGGCCCGCCGATAGCGGTAGCACGCTGGCGCCAGCGATTGCAGGATGCCATGCTCGACAGTCATTTTTCACTGGGGCAAAGCCGTTTTCTAGTCGCTGCGGAACCTGACCAGATTGCCGGGATCTGCCAGTCGCTCTATGACGCGGGCGGTAGGGTGACCGTAGCAATATCAACCGTTGATTCTCCACAGCTAAAGAAAATAAAGGCAGAAAAGATTCTGGTCGGAGACCTGGAAGACGCTGAACAACGTGCAGAAGACTATGACGTGATTGTCGGCAACTTCCACTGCGAGGCAATTGCGCATCGTCATCACAAAGGTCTTGTACTGAGAGGCTTTCCTAACTGGGAACAGGTGGGCAATCCTTTAAAAAATGACATCTTGTATGAGGGCGGTGCTTACTTTTTATTTGAGTGCGCGAATGCGGCGACAGTCGCGCGGGATGAGGGACGCAGGCACCCTGAAAAATAAGCTTTAGACTTTCGCGTTCTCGCCCCACGTACCGCGTTTCGATTCTTTCTATGACAGCAGTCAACTCACTAAGTGAAGGTTGAGTGATCGAGATAATCATGACAGGCTACACAGACACCATTCGCCTATGGGCAACGGATACCCGTCGAGCCGGCACCCTGAAGAAAGCCGATGGCACCGGAGAAGTGGGTCTTGAGGCAAAAGAAAGGGGCAGCCGACTGGCGGTACGTTTCACTCTTAAACTCAAACTCGATCGCGTTTCCGACATCCGCTATCAGGTCTTCGGCTGCGGTTTCTCCATGGCCGCATGTGCAGTCGCGGCTGATATGTCGG
>JAOUDB010000194.1 GCA_029859485.1 Desulfuromonadales bacterium
TTCTGCCTGCGGAAATTGTTCCAGAAGCGTCAAACCTGCCTTCGGACCGAGCACAAACACTGCCGTTGCCAGAGCATCGCCGAGGGCGACGCTGTCTGTGACAATGGTGACGCTCTGGCAATCTCTAGCAGGCATGCCGGTCTGCGGATTGAAGATATGGTGGTAACGTACGCCATCTTGTTCGAAAAAGCGCTCATAGTCTCCCGAAGTAACCACGGCCCGGTTGCTGATCTGTACCGTTTCAAGGACACCCTTCTCTTCACGGGGGTGCTGGATGCCGATGCGCCAGGCACGCTCATGGCGCTGGCCGAGCAGGTACATGTCGCCGCCGGCATTGACTGCGGCATTGGCCACACCATGTTGCTTGAGGATCGCGATGGCTCGATCGACAGCATAGCCTTTTGCGATGCCGCCGAGGTCAAGTTGCAGTTGTGGACTTGCTTTGCGAAGCTGTTGTCCTTCCAGGGAAAGGGCTTTCGGCCCGATTCCGGAGAGGGCGGCGGAAAGTTCCGCAGCGTTGGGAAGGGTTGGTGACTCTTTATCGAAGGCCCAGAGAGTCTTGAGTTTGCCTAGCGTCATATCGAAAGCGCCGCCACTCTTGCTGGAAATCTCCAGCCCCAGGGTAAGCACTTCCACAGTTGACAGGGAGACTTCACCGCCGGTTGTACTCTGTGACAGTCGTGAGACCTCGCTGTCCGTGTTATATCTGCTGAGCAGCTTGTCGAGACGCTCCATTTCGGCAAAAGCGGCCTCAACGGCGGCCTCGAGGGTCTTGCTACTCTGTCCCGCGGCCATAATTTCAACGACCGTGCCCATCATGATGCGGCTGCGCCGGACCTCTTCGCCGTCAGGTTGCAGGCGCCACCAAGTGAGTGTTAGAACGACCAGCAAGAGGCCGATAATCAGGGGGCGATTCCAGGGCAATCTTAGTCCTCGCAGATTTCGCCGATCAGGTCGTATTCGGAGGAGTCCGTGATTTCCAGATTGACGATGTCACCGACATCAGCCTGTCCGGAGGTGATGTAGACCTGACCGTCGACGTCGGGAGCCTGACGAACGCTACGGCCACGCAGCAGCAGTTCGGTCTCTTCGCTGTAGCCCTCGACCAGTACCGGCTCGATCCGCCCTTTGAGTGCAAGGTTCTTCTGCAACGCAACCCGCGATTGGGCTTTCATAAGTTTCTTGTAACGAGACAGTTTGCTACGGGCAGGAACCTGACCGACAAGTTTCGCGGCCGAGGTGCCCTCCTCGCGAGAATATTGAAACACGCCGAGACGTTCAAAGTGTCCCTCTTCAACAAAAGCCAGAAGTTTGCGGAACTGCGCGTCAGTCTCGCCGGGAAAACCGACGATCAATGAAGTACGCAGGGTGATGTCGGGGATACGGCAACGGATGCGTTCGAGCAGTTGACGAATGCCGGCCTCGTCGATACGGCGGTTCATGGCGGCGAGGATCTGATCGTCGATATGCTGAATCGGCAGATCGATGTAGTTGCAGATCTTCTCTTCAGCGGCCATCATATCGAGCAGTTCGTCGGTGATGCCATCCGGATAAGCGTAGAGCAGGCGCAACCAGACCAGCCCTTCGATCTTGACCAGATCACGGAGCAGAGTCGTCAATTCATGACCATTGCCGCGCTCTGCGCCAAAAGCGGTGACGTCCTGGGCGATCAGGTTGATTTCCTTGACGCCGCTTTCTACCAGGCGTTTGACTTCTTCAACCACCGACGGGATGGTACGTGAACGCAGGGTACCGCGGATACTCGGGATAACGCAGTAAGAACAGTGGTTAGCGCAGCCCTCGGCGATCTTGACGTAGGCCGAGTAGAAAGGTGATGACGTCACCCTTGGCGTGGTGTGGTCGTAGAGGTAATCGGGTAAGCCGATCTCCTGCTGCTGCTCACCTTGCAGGTGTCTGTCAAGCAGTTCGAGGATGCGCGGCGCGTCAGCGGTGCCCATGAAGAAATCAACTTCCGGCAGCTCTTTGGCGAGATCGTCCTGATGACGCTGCGGCAAACAGCCACTGACGATCAGCAGCTTGCAGCGACCGTTTTTCTTCTGGTCCGCTACTTCGAGAATGGTTTCCACCGACTCTTCCTGGGCGTCACGGATGAAGGCGCAGGTGTTAACGACGATAATGTCCGCGAGGCTTTCATCTGTCACGATCTTGAATCGCTCGGCAGGCAGATGACCGAGCATGACTTCGGCATCGACCAGATTTTTTGGACAACCAAGACTGACCAGGCTGACGGTGTATTTGTTCAAGAGACTTCCTCCGCAGAGTTGTGTCGAAGCAGGTATTGCTAAAAATTCTTCCAATATTCGGGGAGTTATAACACAAAACCGCCCCGGGGCAAAAAACTTTCCTCCGGGGCGGCTGCTATCAAAATAGACCTTTTCAGGAGGGCTTAGAACCCCATCTCCTGACCGGTTGGCCGAACCACCTGCACGCCTGCCGGCATGATGAAATTGAAAGACATGTCGGAAATACCGAAATTAACCCGCAGATTGCTGAACTCAATCGTGGTGCTGTTGCCGTTCGGGTCGTAAACCGTGGTCGACAGGATCGGGAACCATGGGCCCCTCGGCCCGCCTCCATAAGCGAAGGGGTCGTTGTTGCGGCCACCTAGCATCGGTGATGTTGGAGGCGTCGGTACCTGTGGTGTGGACCGCGCAGACGGTACGGACGGAACGGCCTGATCTTCATCCTGATCAGGATTCAGATAGGCCTCAACGGCATAACGGTCAACCACGATAATCAGCTTGTTAATCAGCGAAGAGACACGCTTCGGCGTCAATTCGAGCACGTGGTTGCCCTCGACATCGTAATTTGGCACTGCCCAACGAATGGAAAAATCCCGGGACAGGTTGCCTAACCCGGTGAGAAACGTCATCGGATCGCTCTGGCGAGACCTGTTGACCATCTCGATGTCCGATTGGATCACCTGGTTGTTTTCCGGCAGATAGACCCACAGGGTCTTGGCGTCGGAAACGATCTCCTGGGTGGTGGGTTGCTCGTACTGCCAACGAAACTTGACGCGTGGCACGGTGTTCGGACGCTGGTAATCAAAAGCGACTTCAACTTCTCCGCTGGCGCGCTGCAACCGGTCCAGCGAAGCAATTTTCGACTCCTGGAAGAAGTCGGCGGAGTAGTCGTAAATTCTCAGCTTCTTATCAGTCTTGGTCTGAAACGGTGTCTCCAGCGCACTGATGACATCGCCAAGCGATGCGGCCCAGGCGGGAGCAGCCAGGGTGGCCAGAAGAGCACCAAGGCACAAGGTGGAGAATAGGCTCCGGTTCATCATTACAGCCTCCTCAAAGAAAGGTCGTCAAATGGATACTTGGTCATCATCACGGGCACAGTAAACCATCATATTCCCAGTGGCAAGATCAAACTCAACGGAACGGCCCCGGTTGCCGCCGATCTCTTCGCCCAAGATCGGGATTCCGAGCGAGGCGAGGGTCGCTCTTGCGCTTCTAGCGTTTCGCGCGCCAATGCTCTTGGTCAGGGTTTGATACGACGTTTCGAACATGTTGGCGCCACCAGCGACTTTGGCGATCAGGCGATCTTGATTCGCGCCAGCTTGCTTAAGCTGAGCCACTATCTCAAGAATGCCGGCATCAACATATTTACTCTCCGAGCCCAGGGCGTTCTTCTTCGGCCGACTTGGCAGGAGCAGGTGCCCAAGTCCGCCGATCCTGGCTTCCGGGTCATAGAGTGCAACGGCAACACAGGAGCCAAGCCCATACGCCTTAAGAACAGCTGGAGACTGATCGATCCGAACCTGGGAAATTGTGACCCGGGTGCTCATACGGCCCCTCCGACATCACTGAAAAAGATATTCAGGGTGACCGGATCAGGGAGCAGGAAGAAATGACCCTTAATGGCAAGATCCTGATCAGGTTCTCCGCCAAAATCCGTTTCGATCATCATGGCGAAGTCGCCGGATTGGCTCAAATCAATCAGAACATGGTCGACCACGGCACCGGCCATATCGTAGGCAAGTAGAGGCACCGAGGGAATCAGAGTCTTGTTCAGCAGCTTGCCGAGAGCACTGAGATATGCAGAGGCCAGAATGTTACTGACTTCTTTCAATGCTGAAACAGACACCTCGGTCATGACCAGTCCTTTTTCCTGCTGACCAAGCAGGCTGCAGAGCAGGCGATGGGCGCTCTCCTCCGGGAACAGCAACATTATGCTGCCGCGAGCATCGCCAAGAATTTGCAGAGTGATTCCGACCATCATCTTTTCAGCACCGCCGAGATGCTCAGGGACCTGGCTGATTTCGTTGATAGTGACATTTGGAACGGTCAGATTTACGCGCTTTCCGATCATTTGCGAAAGAGCCGTGGCCGCATGACCCATGCCGATATTGCTGACTTCTTTCAAGGTGTCCAATTGGACACTGTTCAATTCGCGAAAGGGCATTCAAGTCTCCCCGATCAATCGTTGGTGAAAAGTTGACAACCCTCAAGCAGGGACAAAGGATCAACAATAAATACAATCTGTCCGTCGCCTTCGACTGTAGCACCGCTCAGGCCGGTCAGAAGATTAAGCGGGAAACCAAGGCTTTTGACAAAGGCTTCACGCTGACCGAGGAAGTGATCCACTTGTAAGCCGATGCGACGCCCTTGAACTTCGGTCAAAATAACCCAGGTGGTTTCTCCGGCGGCAACCTCCGGCAGGCCCAGAGCGCCGCTGAGAGAATGGAGTCTGATAACCTCTTCATCGAGGCTGAAGCCCCGTTTCTGGCCGGAGCACTGAATCTCGCTGGTCGGTAAATCCAGAGTACGTTCCACCCGGGTGAGGGGAACCCCCACCGGGTGACCGGCACAGCTGACCAGCAGGATCTTGATGATGGAGATGGAGAGCGGCAGACGCATCTGGAAGCGGGTACCCTGGCCTGGAGCTGAAAGGATTTCCAAAGTGCCGCCGAGGTTGCCGACCGCAGCCTTGACCACATCCATGCCTACACCTCGCCCGGAGGTTTCTGTGATCGCTTCTGCCGTCGAGAAGCCCGGCTGGCAGACCAGCATCAGGGCATCCCGATCACTTAAATTGTTCGCCTGGGGAGTCGTCATCAAACCGCGGGCTACAGCTTTCTGGCGTAACTGATCGGCGTCCATGCCCTTACCGTCGTCAGCAACCTCAACCAGCACAAGGTCTTTTTCGCGACGGGCCGACACAGTCACAATCCCTTCCTGTTCTATGCCATGGTCAATCGCGTTGCGCACGAGGTGCACCAACGGGTCGGTCAGCGCCTCGAGGACCGCACGGTCGATACCGACTTCGGCGCCGGTTAGTTGCAGCGTGACTTTCTTGTCGGTTTTGCGGCTCAAGTCACGCACGATCCGCGGCAGGCGGCCGGTAATGCTTTCCAGCGGCATCAGGCGAGCCTGGAGGATGTGGTGATGCAGGTCATCGAGCAGGAGACCGGTCCGGGTGAGGGTCTGGGTCAAGTCGTCCCAGTCGCGGCTGGTGGTCGCCGTGTTGAGCATATGACGGTGGGTAATCAGTTCTCCGGTCAG
>JAOUDB010000015.1 GCA_029859485.1 Desulfuromonadales bacterium
TCATGGCCCAGCCGGCACCCAATAACAGCATCAAGTATTTCATCAATACGACCTTTAATTATCCAACCATGGCTGAAGCTTATCGGGTTGCCGCGCTGAACGGATACAATAGATTGTAAAGCTATAAGCCTTAAGCTGTAAGCTCTAGGGTTAAAACTTATAGACCTAAAAGCTTACAGCCTTACAGCTTGTCCCTTGCCTTTTTCCTCTTCTTTGCATAGTATCTGCGAGCACATTTCAGGGTCACACCAGTCAACGATTCCGGTCATCATCCGGCCCGATTCTTCCAGGGAGACAACTTGATGTACAATTCCTATCCGGGCGCTTTTTGCGGCGGGGATATTTCTGTCGATACATTGCCGCACAGGCTTCAATTATGAGTTTGGATTCTCTAAATCCTCAGCAGCTTGAGGCTGTTTTACATACGGAGGGGCCGCTTCTTCTGTTGGCGGGTGCCGGCTCCGGCAAGACCAATGTGGTCACGCACCGGGTGGCTCACCTGGTTGGGTCGAAGTGTATTGATCCGGAGCGTGTTCTGGCGGTGACTTTTACCAATAAGGCCGCCAAGGAAATGAGGGAGCGTGTTGCCGGTCTGGCTGGGAAAACCAAGACGGAGCGGATCCAGATCTCGACCTTTCATTCGCTCTGCTGTCGCATCTTGCGTGAAGATATCGAACATCTGGGCTACAAGCGCAATTTCAGTATTTATGGTGCCTCTGATCAGCAGCGTCTGATCAGGGACTTGATGAACGACATCAAGGCTGATCACGGTCTTAAGCCCGACGCCATTCTCTGGAAGATTTCCGACGCCAAGAACAGTCTGCTGCCACCGGAGAAGTTTGGACCATTCATGCGCGGTGATGTCATTAGTGAGATGGCGCAGAAGGTTTATCCCGAGTACCAGAAAAGCCTGAAAAGTTACAATGCGGTTGATTTTGATGACCTGATCATGTTGGTGGTGCGGCTCTTTGACGAATTCCCCGAAGTTCAGGCACGCTACCAAGACCGCTTCCAGTACATCATGGTTGATGAGTATCAGGATACCAACACCGCGCAGTTTACTTTGATGCAGAGGCTCGCCGGCAAGTGGAACAACTTCTGCGTGGTTGGGGACGATGACCAATCTATTTATGGCTGGCGAGGCGCTGATCCGGGCAATATCCTTGATTTTGAAAAGAACTTTGCTGGGGCTCACGTCATCAAAATGGAGCAGAATTATCGCTCTACGGCCAATATCCTCAACGCTGCCAACAAGGTGATTAAACACAACCAGAATCGCAAAGAGAAAGCGCTCTGGACGGCGGGTGTCGAGGGCGAAAAGATCGGTGTGGTCAAGTGCATCGACGCCGAGGATGAAACCAGGGCGGTGATTGAGCGGATCAATCATAATGTGCGAACCAAGAAGATGGCCTATAAGTCTCATGCTATTTTGATGCGCACCAATGCCCAGACCATGGTCTTCGAGCAGGAACTGCGCTTTGCCGAAATTCCTTACGTGTTGATCGGCGGACAGCAATTTTTCGATCGCAAGGAAGTCAAGGACGCTATCGCTTACCTGCGTTTTGTGGTCAATCCCTACGATGAAGTCAATCTCCTGCGCATCCTCAATTATCCGCGTCGCGGCATCGGTCGTACCACCGCCGACCTTTTGATTCGCACTTCGATCTTCAGTAAAGACTCCCTCTGGCAAGTAATTCGCAGGGCGCGCATGATCGACGGTATTAATGCCAAGGCCGCGGACGCCCTGGAGAAGTTTGTCTCTCTGATCGAGGAACACAAACGCTGGTTCCGCGGCGGCGGCCGGCTTGCCTCTACAGCAAAGGACCTCTTCGCTTCTATCGGCCTCGAAGAGGAGCTGCGGCGCGACCCGGACTCACGTGAAAAGGTCGAGCGTCGCATCGAAAATGTGCAGGAAGTGGTCAACGCCCTTGCCAGCTATGAAGAGCGTGATGGCAAGCCGACCTTGTCCGGTTTTCTCGAAAAGATCGCATTGCTCGATCGTGACGAGCCGGGAACAGACAGCAAAGAGAAGAAGTTAGCCAAGGATGCCGTGGTTTTGATGAGCCTGCATTCGAGCAAAGGGCTGGAGTTCCCCCATGTGTTTCTGCCCGGTTTCGAAGAAGGTTTTTTGCCGCACAAAAAAACCGTCTCCGAGGGTGTTGACGTCGATGAAGAGCGCCGCCTCTGTTATGTGGGCATCACCCGCGCCCGGGAGAAGCTGACCATCCTGCACGCCGATGCGCGCAAAAAATACGGCAAGGACGAGCCCCGTGAACTCAGCCGCTTTCTGGTGGAAATTCCTGAAGAATTGCGTCAGGAAGAAGCCAGGGCCGGGTTCCACCTAGTCGATGGAGAGGAAGAGCTGAGCATGTCGGATATGCTTGCCAAGTTGATGGGAGAAGAGGCAGAATAGGAGCGCAAAACGGCCAGCTTTAAGTTGTAAACCATTAGCTTTAAGGCTTGTTTTTACTTAGAGCTTACAGCCCTACAGCATAAAGCTATACTTACTAGGAGTTCCCATGATTATGACCAATGTCGGCAGCGTGCCCGGCAAAAAGATCGTTGAGCATTTCGGTATCGTGCAGGGCAGTACCGTACGCGCCAAACACTTCGGCCGGGACATGATGGCCGGGTTGAAGAACCTGGTTGGTGGTGAGCTGAAAGGTTACACCGAGCTGCTTCAGGAATCGCGGCAGGAGGCGATGGACCGCATGTCCGAGCAGGCCCGCTTGATGGGGGCTAACGCGGTCGTCAATATCCGGTTCGCTACGTCCTCGGTTGCCCAGGGTGCTGCCGAGCTCTTCGCCTACGGCACCGCAGTGCGGGTCGAGTAGAGGTCAACGATGCAGGAAGTCATTCTCGGCAACCTTGACCTTTTTCTCTTTCTGCTTTTTGTGGTGATTGGCTATTCCTGCGGTACGATTGCCGAGAAGCGTCATTATAAATCGATCATCAATCGTGAAAAAGAGCTGATCAAGTTGATGCTGGTTAACGCCGAAGGCCGTTTTGCCGATGGTGCAGTCCACGAGTCGTTTCTGGTGAGTGGCAGCATGGTGGTCTCCAACGACTACTTCAAACGGCTGCTGGCGATTCTGCGTAACTTCTTTGGTGGGCGGGTCAAAGCTTATGAATCTCTGATCGATCGTGCCCGCCGTGAAGCTATCCTGCGCATGAAGGAAGAAGCAAAGTCCAAGGGTGCACATATGATCGTCAACCTGCGTCTCGAGACGTCGACGATCGGTCGTTCTGCGAACAAGAAGAACAGTGTCGGCAGTATCGAAGCACTCGCCTATGGTACCGCAGTGGTCATGAACCGGCCGTGAAATTCACCCCGAAACATATCGACGAAAACGTTAACGTCTCGAAAACCCATCCTCTGGCTGAACTGGCCTGGCTGGTCGGCGGCATGCTGCTGCTGGCCCTGGTCTTTTATCTGGCCCTCGGCGTTACCGCTGATCTGGCCGTAGCAAAAATTCCGATCAAGGCAGAAGTCTGGCTCGGTGAGCATTTCGTCGATTCCTTTGAGGCCAACGAGGATGAGCCCTTGCGGCGTCGTTTGCAAACGCTGCTCGATAACTTGCCCGCAGAGTCGCCTCTGCACAAGTACACCTTCACAGTGCAGTTGGTGAAAAACGAGGAGGTTAACGCTCTGGCTCTGCCCGGTGGCCATATCGTGGTTTTCTCGGCTTTGGTGAAACAGGCTGAGTCGGAAAATGAGCTGGCCATGGTGCTGGCTCACGAGTTGGGGCATTTTGCCCATCGCGATCACCTCAAACGCCTGGGGCGAGGTCTTGGTCTGACCGTTGCGGCCATGTTGGTGTTTGGCGAAGACAGCGCAATCAGTCGCCTAATGAGTAACCTGTTCCTGGTCACCGAAAGCAGCTATTCGCGCCAGCAGGAAGCAGACGCAGACCGCTTCGGTCTTGAGCTGTTGGTGAACAGCTATGGACACGCCGGAGGCGCAATTGATTTCTTCGCCCGGGTGGGCAAGAAGGCTGGTCGCCGCGCTCCTTACTTGCTGGCTTCACACCCGCACCCGGATGACCGGATTGAAGAGTTGCAAAGTCTGATTCGTGAAAATGGTTACTCTGTTGAAATAATCACACCGCTTGGTGACGACCTGTTGGGTGAAACTGAGCCTGAACAAGAACCCGAGACTGCGGTCGATAAATGATCCTTTTAAAATCTGAAGCATAACGGTTTTCTCTCTTTCCTCAGGCAAAAGCTTTTCCTCTGCGCCTTTGTGTTAAACTTTTTTTGATTATAGGGGCAATTTTTTTAAGTTGAAATCGCCACTTGATCTGGCAAAGTGTGAATACCATGAATGAATTTATAGACAGCCTTCCTCTGGGAAAACCTACAACCTACACCTCGGAGTACGATCCCGGTCTGCTCTGCCCGATCCCTCGCCAACTCAAGCGCGATGAGCTTGGCTTGCCTGATGAGTTACCTTTTCGCGGTGTGGATATCTGGAACGCCTATGAGCTTTCCTGGCTGACCCCGCAGGGCAAGCCGGTGGTTGCCATGGGCGAGTTCCGCGTCCCCTGTGAATCGGCGAACCTGATCGAATCGAAATCGATCAAACTCTATCTCAACTCGTTCAACCAGACCCGTTTCGATGATTTTGAATCAGTGCGCGCCCTGATGAGCAAAGATCTTGGCGGTGCCGCCGGTATGCCGGTTGATGTCCGATTAATGGCTGCCGCAGAGTTTGCTACGGAAAGCTTTGCGACACTGCCGGGTGAGTGCATCGATGATCTTGATATTGAGGTCGATAATTACGCTCTGGATGCAGAACTTCTTAATGGAGCTGCAGATGCAGATGCACAGGTTAGCGAAATGTTGCACAGCCATCTTCTGAAAAGCAACTGTCTGGTGACCAGTCAGCCCGATTGGGGGAGTGTCCTGATTCATTATCAGGGCGCAAAAATCAATCAGGAGGCTTTGCTGCGTTACCTGATCTCCTTCCGGCAGCATGATGAATTTCACGAACAGTGCGTTGAACGGATTTACAACGACCTGCTGCGTTTCTGCAAGCCGGAGAAGCTGACAGTGTACGCTCGCTACACTCGCCGGGGGGGACTGGACATCAATCCCTATCGCAGTAACTTCGAGTTTGATGTGGAGAATTTGCGGCTGGCTCGGCAATAGTTCAATAGGTGTTTATATATAGATTTCACCACAGAGGCACAGAGGACACAGGAAAAAATGGAAGACTTTGGATTCTCTTTGTGTCCTCTGTGCCTCGGGTGAGAGAAGTGAACGGGTGGTGCAATAGGTTTTGTCTTGTTCGTAAAGATTAAGACTTGATTGTAAAACCTTTGTTTTGATGAGAAGCCTGTTTTCCTATAGAATGCCCAAAAGGCATCTTTCGTTTACAGGACCCTGAAGCCATGAACAGAACCATTTTGACAGAACAGCATATTGCCGAGGCGTTGAGCTTTGCGCAAGAGGCGGTGCGTGGTGGCGGTGAAATGGCCCTACGTTATTTCCGTCAAACGCTTGCTGTGGACAACAAGCTCAGTAAAGGCAACTTCGACCCTGTGACCCAGGCAGATCGAGATGTTGAGGCTTATCTGCGTGAAGAGCTGACTCGCTACTGCCCTGATTTCGGGGTGATCGGCGAAGAGGGCGGGGCAACGCCCGGGACCACAGATATCAACTGGATCGTCGATCCGATCGACGGCACCAAAGCGTTTATCAGCGGTTTTCCAACCTGGGGGATTCTGGTCGGTTTGCAGCAGGAAGACCGGGTTCTTGCCGGGCTTATGTATCAACCGACAACGGGGGAGCTTTTTTACGGGAGTGCCGCCGGGGCTTTTCTAGAACATAAGGGCCAGACGCTCGCCATGCAGTCACGGCAGAATGTTCGCCTCGAAGAGGCCCTACTCTATTGTACCCACGAGAGCATGTTCGCCAACCAGGACAACCTGGCAGCGTTTCGTAGGATCTCTGAGAAAGCGCGTCTGCAACGTTTTGGGGGCGATTGTTATTCCTACTGCATGCTGGCGCTCGGCCAGGTCGACCTGGTGGTTGAGGATACCCTGCAACCCTACGACATCGTGCCGCTGATTCCGATCATAGAGGCGGCAGGAGGTGTGATCACCGATGCTGACGGCAAGACACCGGTCGGCGGGGGCTTTGTGGTTGCTGCGGCCGACAAGGAATTGCATGAAGAGGTTATGGCTCTGCTCTGACGTGAGTCAACTCTGGGGAGGAAGTTATGGAAACAGTAAAAACAGCCAGCTTTGAATACCTGATTGATCTCGCCAAAAAGAACCCCGACGGTGGCTACACCTTCGTGCTTGATGGCGAGACCTACCAGATTGAAGATGTTCTGGAAATCTCTAGCATTGCCACTAAGCATGGTTATATCGTGATCTACTGATTTGCAAAAAAACGGAAATTCATCAACGGGCTGCCGATCGGTAGCCCGTTTTGTTTTGTGAAAAGCGATAAGCTGTAGAGCTGCAAGGTGGTAAATCTTAAAGCCCTATAGCCCTATAACTTAAAGCCTTACATCGGCTCCTTTTACAAACCACTGGCATCAAGCGAAGACTCAATCTCCAGAGAGCGCAATTTAAGCACCATCTTGCGGCGTACCGAGGTAGGGATCTCGACATGAAGGCATTGGCTGGCCGGGTTGAGCTTGTGTGCAGCGATGCGCTGCAAGGCGTTGGCTCCGGCGCCCGGCAGCCAGCGCAGATCCTCATTCGGTAAAAAGGCCCGCTCTTCACCCTCGAGCAGGCTGTCGGTGTCGATGCGCGGATCGATCTGCGTGCCGAGCAGCTGCATGCCGCCGAGCAGGGCGAAGTTGTAACAATGATGGATATCGGCACAGAACTGTACGTACATTTCCTCGGAGAGGTCACGCACCAAGGTCAGGCCCTGCTTCATCTCGTTATGAGGTTGGAGATAGAAGACGTCTTTTTTACGGTGTAACTCTCCGAGTTGCTCGGGGATCCTGAAGGGCGGCAGGCCTCCGAGGCCGACCACGACGCGCCGATCGTCACTGAAGGTCCCCACGCAGCCATGAATGTCGATCACCAGATCCGGTAAGCTTATCTCCAGTGCGGCAACATAGCCGGGCAAGCCTTCTTCGAGTTTGTAACAGTAAGGATGGCCGTGTTCATCAATGTAGGGATAGATGACGTCGATATTGCTCGGGTTGAGTGGGACCCCCCAACTTTCCAGTTGAACAAGATTTTCATCGGTTAGGGGCTCTCGCCCGGCAAATCCGAGGTTGATGATCGCCGAGCCGCCTTTGCCGGTGCGAAGGAAGTAGAGTGTCACCTCAAGAGTGTGCGGATCGTAAGGGCCGTGGCTCGCTGTGATCAGAGGCCGCTTTTGACGGTCGACATGCTGCAAGCTGCGCAGGAGCAGGACGCCACCTGCGGCGTCCGGTAGAAAGCGCGCTTCAAATTCAGGCAGAGCATGGGCGCAGGGAAGCCAACCGGAATCGCTGGTCGGGACTTCGGCAAAGAAACGCTGCAGGACCTCCTTGCGCCAGGTTGCAACGAAGCGCAGGCAGCGATTCGGTAGTCGGTAGTAGATGGAATAGTGGATGGGGTCGAGGTAGATACGAGCCTGCAGACGCTTTAAAAGCACACGATTGTAATTGTTCTGGGTGCTTTTAAGCAGGCGCTCGGTGATCTCTATCATGTTGGCAAAGATGGCTTCATCCGGCACCTCATCAAGCAACTCAACCCGCTTCAACCGGCTGTAGTCTTCCTGGCCGATTTCGACTTCGAGCCGGTTCAGGTGGCGCTGGAAGGGTACGGTCTCGTCAACTTCAAACTGGCTGAGAAAGAGTGGAGATATCTTGGGTCGCTGGTTCTTCATCGCATTTCCGGAAGTTCGCGCCTGTCAGTAACATCTTATTTTAATCTTACCGAGTTTTTCCGGTTTGTCGCGATTCGTTGCAGTGCCTTTTTCCCGCTAGGACAAATATTTCTGGTCCGGTTGCTTTTTAATGCGGGCAATTGAGAAGAAGATGCCGACGATGCAGAGGGCCGAGAAGGTTACGAGTGCGGTGTGCATACTGGTGAGGAACTGGGGTTGGGTCTGCGGGGTCACGGCATGGTCCGCCATGAAGATAGAGAAGCTGATGGTGATAATCGTCATGCTGCCCATCATGCCCAGGGTGCGCATTGTGCTGTTGAGGCCGGAGGCGACACCAAGGTAGCGGGGAGGCACGCTGCCCATGATGACGCTGATGTTTGGTGAGGAAAAGAGCGCAAAGCCGAGGCCCAGGGTTGCCAGCATCACCATGATCAGCATTATCGAAGTTGTGACCGTGATGCTGGCGGCGATGGCGAGGCCTGCAGCACAAAGGCCCATACCTATGGTCGCCACGGTGGCTGCGGAGAAGCGGTCGGCGAGCCGTCCGCATAGTGGTGAGAAGGCCGCCTGCACGATTGGTTGAATGATGAGAATGGTTCCCGCCTCGCGAGGGTTCAAGCCTTTGACATATTGCAGGTAGAGGCTCAGGAAAAAAGTGACCCCGAAAGTTGCGGAGTAATTGAGCATGGCCGCCAGGTTGGAGAAGGCAAACACCCGGTTGCTGCGCAACAGGTTGACATTGAGAACAGGGAACTCGGTGTGCGATTCAAGAATCAGAAAGTGGATCAAGCCCCCTGTGCCGCACAATGCCAGCAGCCAGGCCCAGAGGCCTTTGTCCAGATTCGAGGCTCCGCAGATCAGTAGCAGAATTGCCGCCGCGTAAACCAGGCTGCCGCGCCAGTCGAAAGGTTCTCCCTTGGCCTCGGCCCATTCACCACGTAGTTTGGCACAGGAAACGGCGAAAGTGATCATGCCGAGAGGAACGGCAAGATAGAAGATGGAACGCCAACCGAAAGCGGTGACCAGCGCCCCACCGAAAAAGGGCCCACAGGAGATGCCAGCGTAGACGCTGGCTACGGCGATACCGAGAGCCTTGCCGCGTTCTTCGGCAGGGAAAACTGAAACGACGATAGCGAAGGTGGTCGCCATAACCATGGAACCGCCCATGCCCTGCAGAAAGCGCATGACAATCAGCGATTCAATCGACCAAGCCTGGGAGAGCAGTCCTCCGGCGAGGGTAAAGACGACGATACCGTACTGGAAGATGCGGCGGCGGCCGTAGATGTCGCCCATACGACCCATGGCCAGAAGAAAAATCGACGCCGAAAGGACATAAGTGGTTTCCACCAGTCCTAGCTGCATGGCGCTGGCGCTGAAATCACGGCCGATGGCAGGCAGCGCAACCCCGACCGCAGACATCATGAAGGGCATGAGGAAGTGAGCGGTGCAGACCACAAAGAGGGTCGCTGTTCTGGAGACATGCTGTGTCATCTAGAACCCTGTTGCGCGCAGTGTGTGGCATGAAAAAGCTTGTTAAAAATCATCATATCTTTATAGATTCTCCAGCCTCCAGCCTCCAGCCTCCAGCCTCCAGCCTCCAGCCCCTAAAGATAGGTCCTGCCACCTATGTAGGTTTTTGCAAAAAACGAGTTTGAAAGTTTTTCGATGCGCACGTTTTTGCCCGTTCGTGGGGCGTGGATGAAGTTGCCGCTGCCGAGATACATGCCGACGTGGGTGACCCGCGTGCCACCCTTGGTGGCGAAGAAGACCAGGTCTCCCGGTTGCAGGTTTCTCTTCGAGACCCACTTGCCAGCCTTGAACTGGCTGCGTGAGACGCGTGGAAGATTGAGGCCGTTCAGCCGGTAAGAGACCATCGTCAGACCACTGCAGTCAAAACCGTTCTTGGCGGTTGTGCCGCCCCAGCGGTAGGGAATGCCGATGAAACGCTTGGCCGTTTTAACCAGCTCGTCACGCAGGTTGCCTTTGCCGCTTTGCTTGATGCGGGCGGCGGCATAATCCTCGGGGAAGACGATGAAAAATGTATCGATCAAGCTCTGGGCCTGTAACCGTTCGGCTTCGGCACGGGCTGGTTTGTAGGTGCTGTGATTGCCGAAGCGAACCTTGTAAAGCCCAGACTCATGGCGGAAGTAGTAGGCGTCTATACCTCGAGATTCGAGAAGGCGCTCCAGGCGCACGGCGTTGTCGAGATTGGAAAAGGCACCGACCTGGATCGAGTAACCCATCTTTTCCAGGGACACTGTTGTTTGTGCCGCTTCATTTTCAGGGTGTGACGTCTCTTTGAGCAGGGAGGAGATAGGGTCTTCGGATGGAACGGTTTCGGTCTTGCCCCTCTGCCTTTGTGGCGTACTGCAGGCGGTTAGAACCAGCAACATCAGGAGCATGGTAAAGAGGCTACGATAAAATTTGCTGAGCGGGGAAGTTGCTGTCGTCATGACAGAAAGCGCCATCCTTTAATTGCAGAATTCAAGGAGGCAAGATTAGCACAATCTTTAGAAAAAATAACGGTTCTATGAGAAAAAAGATTAAACGCAAAAACGCCAAGAGAAACTAATAAGGACGCGATGAAAGACTTGGAAATAAGCCTGCTATCGAACACAGCCAGAAGTCCGCGTTTTGAGGTAATAAAACCTGATAAAGGCTGATGGGAGACAAAACCTTAAGCTCATGATTCTAGCAATTATCTGAAGTTGTCTGCATTCAATTAATGCTTGCTTTTGAACAACCGATTTCTTTGTACTCTTTCCTTTAACCTTTGCATCTTTGCGTTAAATGTTTATAGCCTTTACTCGGGCGGTCCGTCGGGAAAATTAATGAGTGCATTTCGTACTGAAAGGCAGTTCAGGGTAGACGGTAAAGATGCAAAGTGACTCCGCACGCCAGGTCGGCTTCGGGGAAATCCTCTCCCGGAGTAAACATTCCCAGGTTTTCTGCGGTAGGGATGATTTCGGCAAACAGGTCGTCGAGATAGTCAGGGCCGAGGTGGGGGGCGTTGAGACATGCCAGGACTTCACCACCGGAGGTGACCAGTTTTGGGAGCGTGCGCACCAGCTTTGGCCAGTGCTGCTCAGCGGTGAAACTTTTCCCTTGGGCGGCTGGCGGGTCACAGACCACCAGGTCGAAAGGGCCGATCTTCTTCAGTTTACTGAGGCTGCGGAAGAACTCCAGAGGGAGAAAGCTGGCTTTGCGCAGATCTATGTTGTTGAGCTGATGGTTGTGCCTGCCAAGCTCCAGGGCGCCGCGGTTCATGTCGAGGTTGACAACCTGGGTCGCACCTCCGACCAGTGCTGCAACAGAAAAGCTGCAGCTGTAGGCAAAGAGGTTGAGCACGCGCTTGTCCTTAGCGCGCTCACGAACCAGTTTGCGCCCTGTTGCCATGTCCGGGAAGAATCCGATGTTCTGCGCCTCGCCGAGACGCAGGCGAAAAGAGAGACCCGCTTCCCGGGCTTCTATATTCTCAGGCAATGCCCCGTGCAGCAGTCGGCTTGGTCCATTGGCTAGGAAGCGTTCCTGCAGTAGAATCGCTTGGGGTTGCTCGGGCAAGGTTGAGATCAGCATTTCGGTCAGTTCCTCCAGCCAGGCTTGCGGACGCTTCTGGTAGAGGGTGACCGTGACAACAGGGGAGAAGTAGTCAATCAGCAGATCTTCATAACCGGCAAAGCAGTGACCCCGACCGTGAAAAAGACGTCGGGTTTCTTCCGCGTGTGGCAGGTGTTGGATGATTTCGTCGTGAATTGTCTGCATGGACTATGGTGGCTGGCCTTGTGGTATGGGTTGCCCCGGGTTGCTCAGTATCTGACCTTGAGACGGTCGAGGGTGCGATGGATGTCTTCAAGGCTGAAGCCTTGTTTTTCACAGCACATCTCTGACCAGGTCTCATACTCCTCGACGCGCATGACGAGCTCTTCGACCAGAGCTTCGCGGCCAGCGAAATCAGCCGGATTCTCGGCGACCTTCATCAGTAGCGGCACGATGAAGTCGGGCAGCTCTCCTTCGCTATTCTCTTTGAGGGTGCTTGCGGCCAGCTTGGCGAAAATATCCATAAAGGTTCTCCACGTTTAGAGGCGCCTTGTTGTGAGGTCGGGTATTTGTCGAGCATAACCTTAGCCAGAGAAAGGTGCAACACTTCCGGCGCGTAAGTTGGCGTAAAAGATGATTAAAATTTGACTTCAGCCCTGTGGGTAACGTATATAGAAACACTTTTAAGCACCTACGAATGGCAGATAGCAAGAAAGAGAGATGAACAAGATGATGCTGAAACCCGAAGTTGTTGCCCAGCTGGAGCGTGTTCTCAGCTCCGTAGAACAGTTGCTGCCCAAGCCGTGCAAGCCGGTCGACTGGTTGACCTGCTCCGCTGCCAATTGGCGCCGTCATTCCTTTTCAGGTTTTCTCGAGCCGGTCAAAGTGACCGACACCACCACTCTTGATGAACTCCTCGGTGTTGAAGACCAGAAAGAAATCATGATCGATAATACCCGGCAGTTCCTTGCCGGCTTGCCCGCCAACAATTCGCTGCTCTGGGGTTCGCGTGGGACCGGTAAATCTTCTCTGGTTAAGGCTCTGCTCAATGAGTACGCCGCCGATGGTTTGCGCGTCATCCAGGTGGAGAAGGAAGACCTGATCTATCTGTCGGAGATCTTTGCAGCAGTAGAGAACGAGCCTTACCGGTTTATTCTGCTCTGCGACGATTTGACCTTTGAGGTCGGCGAGCTGAGCTACAAGATGCTGAAGAGCGCGCTCGATGGTTCGGTCTATTCGGCACCGGAGAACGTGTTGATCTACGTGACCTCGAACCGTCGACACTTGTTGCCTGAATACGAATCCGATCATCTCGGCGGTAAATACGTCAAAGGGGAATTGCAGCAGAGCGAGGCGATGGAGGAGAAGGTCTCACTTTCCGACCGTTTCGGTCTGTGGGTCCCGTTCCACGTGTTCAGTCAGGGGCGTTACCTGGATGCCGTTCGGCTCTGTGTGGAGCGCCAAGCCCGTGAACGCAAGGTCGAAATCCCTTGGTCGCCGGAGCTCGAGCAAGATGCGGTGAAATGGTCACGCGACAAGAGCAAGCGCTGTGGTCGAACCGCTTTCCAGTTCTCCAAGAACTGGGTCGGGCGTTACTTGTTGAAGAAGCAGGCGGCCTGATCGGGGCTGCTCCCGCACGGTGTCTGGCCCATAACCTATTGGGAATTAGTTACGATTTATAAGATGAAATCAGGCTTATTATTGATAGACCTTTGAGAAGTTTTTTGATCCACGCAATCATGGCCACCTGGAGACAGGTGGCCATTTACTATTTATCAGGGTAACTAGGGATTTCTCATTTCGGTCAAATTAAGACACTCCAAGCAATGCGAGAGGACAAACAAGAAACCCACACCCTTGATCTAAATACCCAACGGGACATGCTTTCACTGTGTTGCTTATATCGGTTTATGAGAGTGCAGAGGAAGGTGAACAATGATTACAAGCCATCTGCACGACGGCGGGTGTTTTCTTCTTTTGTGGATGGAAAGTGTAATTACTGAGCGAGCCAATGGTTAGAAATCTACATGTCGGAAACCGGGATCGCGGTCTCGAACTTGTTTCTCTCCATGGCGAACAGAGTCCGAAATTTCACCACATTCGGGTCATTGTTAAAAAGCCTGTTACAGATGGCTTGGTATTCCTTCATGTCAACTAGGTTGATTATCAAGATTACGTCGGTCTCGCCTGTCACACTGTAGGCCTGTGTTATGGCTGGTTCCCTCAAGATTTGATCCATAAACATTTGTCTAGCTTCTGTCCCGTGTCGCTCAAGCGTTACATCAACGATTGCTGTCAGACCTCGGTTGAGTTTGTCTGGATCAACCAAGCCCACGGTTTTCAGTATCACTCCCTCCTTTTTTAATTTCTGAACACGTCGCAGACAACTTGATGGCGACAGGCTGACTTGAACTGCTAGCTCAGCATTGGTCAGTGCAGCATTGTTCTGGATTACTTCGATAATCTTGTAGTCAATTGCGTCCATTTGCAAAATTATCCCAAATAAATGGTTTGTTTAGAATTATAGGTCATTTTAACACAACAATTAGTTACATCTTCGATTTAAAATCACCTATTCTTCCCATGTCTTTGATTTGGGAGGTCGGGCATGAAGAGATTGACATGTGAATTGAAAAAACTGATGGGAGACACCTTCTCCCTGTACGGCGAACTGTTGAAGGTCATGATCCCTGTCATGATACTGGTGAGACTGGCTGTCGAGTTCGGGGCCATTGAGTTCGTCGGTAAGTTGATTGCTCCAGTGATGGGTTGGGTTGGTCTGCCAGGAGAGATGGGGTTTGTCTGGGTGACCGCAATGATTGTTAATATCTATGCCGGTGCAGCAGCCCTACTTACAATTTTACCAGAGTGTCCACTGACGATTGCACAGGCAACAATCCTTGGTTCAATGATTTTGATCGCTCATTCACTGCCGATCGAACAACGGATTGCTCAAAGAGCTGGCGCCGGGCTTCTCTTTACCTTGGGGTTAAGGCTGGTTGCTGCGATGGTGTACGGGGTGGTACTGTCATTTTTCTATTCGGGATTTCCCGAGTTTCAACAACCGGCAGAGGTGCTCTTCCTCAAACTGGCACCTCCTTCTCAAGATTGGCTGTCGTGGGCAGTCAGTAGTTTCAAGTCGTTATGGTCGATCTTTTGGATTATCTTCGTTCTGTTATTTGGGTTGCGCCTGATGGACATATTGAAGATCACTCCTATTCTGGCCAAAGCTTTATCACCCTTTCTGCGTTTCATGGGAATTGGCGAAAAGGCCACCTCGATGACCGTAACTGGCGCACTACTCGGGATTTCTTACGGCGGGGCATTAATTATTCAGGAGGCACGTTCCGGAAACCTTGCGGAGAAAGATGTTTTCCTTTCTCTCTCCTTCATGTGTCTCTGTCATGGTTTGATTGAGGATACCCTGTTTGTGATGGCCTTCGGTGGCCACTACTCTGGTTTGCTCATCGGTCGCTTTATCTTCTCATTGCTAGCAATTATGGTTTTGTCACAAGTCATTAACAAGATGCCGTCTTTAGCATTTCAACGTTACCTGTTTAGCAAGTCGGACTACAGTACAAACCAAACTGCTGCTGGGTAAGTAAAAAAATGAAGCAAGGGACTTTAAAGGCTGACATATTGCTACTGATCACCGCTACGATCTGGGGGTTCGCTTTTGTTGCTCAGAGAGTCGGAATGGATTATGTCGGCCCATTTACCTTTAATGCGGTACGCTTTGCATTGGGTAGCCTTTCACTGATTCCGCTCATCTTGTTACTGCAAAAGCGACAGCCAAGATCCAGTGAACTCAAACACAAACCGGTGTTGAAAGGTGCCATCATGGCTGGTGTTGCTCTCTTTGCCGGGGCATCATTGCAGCAGGCTGGTCTCGTCTATACCACTGCCGGTAACGCCGGCTTTATTACCGGCCTCTATGTTGTCATTGTGCCAATTCTTGGCCTTTTCTGGCGGCAGCGTCCTCATGTTGGGACCTGGCTGGGAGCGATCTTAGCTGCTGTCGGACTCTACTTTTTGAGTGTTACAGAGTCCTTCGCGATTTCATTCGGGGACCTGCTGGTCCTAATCGGAGCGTTTTTCTGGGCTGGTCACGTTTTACTGATCGGTTGGCTGGCACCGCAAACAGATTCGTTAAAGCTGGCCTCGGCTCAGTTTGCTGTCTGTTCGATACTGAGCCTCTTGACTGCTCTTGTTGTTGAAGTCATCACCCTGGAGGCGATCTGGGAGGCCGGTGTTCCGATCCTCTACGGAGGACTTGGTTCCGTGGGGATTGCCTACACTCTGCAAGTAATTGCACAGCGCGATTCCCACCCCGCACATTCTGCGATTATTCTGAGCCTTGAAGGCGTCTTTGCTGCGATAGGCGGTTGGTTGCTATTGAATGAAATGTTGTCATTGCGTGGCTTCTTTGGTTGTGCCCTGATGCTTGCAGGAATGATCTTCTCTGAAATGGTTGTATTCTTCAGTCAGAAGGGAAGAAGCCTTCAGGCAGCAACGAACCATCGCCATTAACTTTAGACTGATGTTGAGGATGTCTTGTCCGTCTCTTCAAAATTAAACCGGTTGATTAAGGCCCCAAAACTGAATCGCCCCTAGTTTTATAGACACTTCTGAGCTAACAAGAGGTTACTATAAGTCACCACTGCCGAGATAAAATCAGGCGTGTTATTGATAGAGACATTTAGGAAACTCATTAATCAACAAAATGATGGCCACTAGGATCAATTCCGAGTGGCTATTTATTACTTATCAGGGTTTCTAGTAAACACCTCAAACACGCCACTTCTTATCATCAAAACAATTCGAGAGGACTTTTAGTAAATATCTCCTCTTTTCCTATGAACGCTATATCCCACACAAATCCATTCTTAAATGTCAGAACTTCTGAGACGAAAAACAGGTTATTGTGGATAGAGACATTTGAATGCTTCAATCTAATAGCTTGAAATTTATTATGAAGTGATTAAATATAAGCATTATTGAGGAGGGGGACTTCTCGGTGTTTTTCTAAGGGGTGTGTATGATGGAGCAGAGAACTCAGTTAAGTCCAAGACATAGTCCTATTGAAGCCATCATAGACGATGGCACCCATCACCTTCTGATGCCTTCGGTTCTAGACGTATTGTTGGAAAACAATCAAGTTGTAAAGTTTAAGAGATCAAGTGGATGGGTAACTGTTGGTATAGACCCTATTCGATTCAAGAATAGACGTGAGGCCTCCCGCTCATACAACGGCCACGACAGACGGTCTGCAGCCATCTGTTGTCTTTAGCGCCAAGAGTAACGAACTCATAATCATCAGATTGCCAATCGGTGCTAAGAATACTATTGCCACCAGGCGCAACACAAAGAATCATAGTCTAATTGTAAACGGCTTCTGGACAACTCGGGGCCGTTCTTATTTGTCACGACTTTTGAGACGAAAACAGCCGTTTTATTGATAGAGACATTTAGTAAGAGAAAATGATGGCCTCCTGGATCAACTCCGGGTGGCCATTTCTTGTTTGACTGGATAGATATAAAGGGTCAAGTCGATTTTATATAACTTTAGGCCTACTCCCTTTAAACTTTGCTTGTATTGAAATCTCTCCATTATCGCTTTAACATTAATGTCAACTTGGCCTTCCGGGGGGAGAGGCGGTTATAGGGGGAAACAAATCCACCACTATTATGATGGTGGATTTGTCTTTTTGAAGATCATAAGAACTGCGCACTTTCCGCTAGGCCCTTGTTCTTAGTGATTCGGAGCTACACTCTCTCATCACATTAATTATTAAGTCCTTACTGTAATCTCTGAATTACAAAATTTACGAGGTACACCCCGTTTTCTATAAGGAGAGAGTATGCATTTATTTGTTTTTCTTTCGGTCATATTGGGTGTGTTCGCATTTCTTGCGATTCAATACTCATTTTGGGTGGCCATTGGCATAATGCAACTAAGTGGTATGTTTGTTGTTGCTGTAACTGCTTTTTCAGTACCAGGTACGAAGTCTAAAGTGAATCGCCGCTAGTTTAGTAGACACCATTGAGCTAGTTATATTTCCTAAAAATCACGGTTTACAGTACAAGAAAGCCCCAACCTGTTCAAAAGGTCGGGGCTTTCTTGTAAGCATTACTGTAAGTCATTCTCACATGACCTTAGGATTTATAGTAGGCAGGATCAGGCGCATGTTTGGTGCGCTCTTGGTATGCTAGTCCAGCAAAAAGGACCAAAGTCCACGACAGAGAGTTGATCGCAACGAACTGATATTGCGACGGTATTGTGTTGTTGCGTATTGTAGTGATTGGTAATATTAGAATTATGTTGCTCTCAGGACGAATCAATTTATCAGCTCCCTGCGATCAATTTTCGATATTCGTGCAGCAGGGTTTTAATCTGGGCCGCATTCTCAGGGCCGCAGCGCAGCAGGATCTTGCGCCCTGCAGAGAGAGCTTCCAGATCAGGGTCGGCATAGAGGTAGAGCGCCTTGGGTTGGGTCAAATAAACAGGTCCGGTTATCTGCGGAGTGACCAACAGGTGATCGATGACTTCAACCAGGCGGTCATTGAAGTAAGCCTTCGGGTAGCCAAGCTCCTGGTAGGCTTGCTGGAAGAGCGGG
>JAOUDB010000195.1 GCA_029859485.1 Desulfuromonadales bacterium
GATGTTTTCGGCGAAGCGGAGTCGCCCTGGTGCGCGATCGGATCGATCAAGTCCCAGATCGGTCATACCAAGGCTGCTGCCGGCTCTGCCGGTTTGATTAAAGCGGCCATGGCGCTCTACAACAAGACCTTGCCGCCGACCATTAAAGTCGAGAAGCCACAGGAAGCAATGACCGCGGCAACTTCGCCATTCTATGTCAACACCGAAACCCGCCCTTGGATCCCCCGCGGCGATCATCCCCGCCGGGCCGGTATCAGCGCGCTCGGTTTTGGTGGCAGCAACTTCCACTGTCTGCTTGAGGAATACCAGCCGCTCAAAGTTGCTGCCGACTGGCAGGGTGATGTGCAGATCGCTGCCTTTAGTGCCGCAGATGAAAGCAGTCTGGCCTCCGCTTTGCAGAACTTCCCGGCTGATGCGGCGTGGAACACTCTGCGTCTGGCTGCTGATGAGAGCCGTAACAATTTTGGTGTACAGCAAGCCTGTCGTTTGGTGATGGTTTTTGAGAAAGACAAATCCAAGCCTGCCGCTCAGGTGAAAAGCGCTTTGGCTATGCTCAAGAGCAGCGATCAAAATTTCTGGAGCACTCCCGACGGCAGCTTTTTTGCCAAGGGTGAGCTTGATGGCACATTGGCGATGCTTTTCCCCGGTCAGGGCGCCCAGTACCCGGGCATGCTCAAGGACCTGGCGACCCAGTTCCCGCAATTCCTCGACTCCTTCACGACTGCCGATCGAGCCTTTTTGTCTAACACAAACGGCAAAGAAGGTCGTCTGGTTGAACTTGTTTATCCTCGCCCCGGTTTCGATCAGGCCACCAGAGATCAGAATGTTGCAAATCTGCAGGCAACTGAAGTTGCCCAGCCCGCACTCGGTGCTGTCAGCCTCGGCGCCCGCGACGTACTGGCCAGCTTCGGCGTTACTGCCGAAGCTTATGCCGGTCACAGCTACGGTGAGTTGACTGCACTCTGCTCCGGCGGCTATTTTGATATTGATGCGTTACATTCGCTGTCACGCCTGCGTGGCGAGTTGATGGCCGCCGGTAACGGCGACCGCGGTTCGATGCTGGCGGTATCCGCACCTCTCGATCAGGTCGAAACCTTTCTCAAGAATTCCGGGCTGCAACTCGTGTTGGCCAATCGCAATACTCCCGAACAGGGCGTCCTCTCCGGGGCGACGGCTGAAATAGAAAAAGCCGCCAAGCTCCTCGATGAGCAAGGCCTGCGTTATAAGCAACTTTCTGTCGCTGCGGCCTTCCACAGTGAGTTGGTCGCTGATGCCAGCGGTCCCTTTGGCGAACGTCTGCAGGAGATCAAGTTTGGTAAACCGACGGCCAGTGTCTTTGCCAACACCACCGGAAGCGTTTACCCGGAGGAGGCTAACAAAGCTCGCGATATCCTCGCTGCTCAATTGGCCTGCCCGGTCGACTTTGTCGCAGAAATTGAAGCCATGTACGCAGCCGGCATGCGCACCTTCCTCGAGGTTGGCCCTGGTGCGCGTTTGACCGGTATGGTCAAAGCGATCCTTGGTGAAAGAGCCTACCAGGCGATTGCTGTCGATGCCTCCAATGGCAAGCGTTCGGGCATCAACGACCTGGCCCGGGCCCTGGCTCAGTTGAGCGCGCTGGGTTACCCGATTGTCCTGTCAGGCTGGGATAAAGGCTACGCTGCAAGCATCAAGTCAAAGCAGGGCAAAAAGCCTGGCATGACGATTCCTTTGACCGGCGCTAACTATTTCAAACGCCCCGAAAAGCGTCCGCCAGTAGCGCAACAAGCCGCACCCGTTGCAACCCCTGCGGCAGCGCCTGTCGCTCAGGCTGTTCCGCAAGCGGTGTTGACGCCGAGCTCGTCGGCACCTGTCACCGATGCCGGCTCCCTGCAGGAAGCCTTGCAGATTACCCGTCAGAGCATGCAGGCTTTGCAGAATCTGCAGGAGCAGACTTCGCGCCTGCATCAACAGTTCCTCGCAGGTCAGGAAGCCGCGACCCACTCTTTCCTCAATCTGGTTGATCAGCAAAACCGTCTGATACAAGGCCAGCCGTTGAATACTGCTGTTGCCCCCGTTGCTCAGTCCCCTGTTGCTGCCGTTGCTCCGGTTCAGCCGATGACCGCTCCAGTTGCACCTGTTCCGACACCTGTGACTGCCGCGCCAGCGCCTATTGCACCCCCTGCCGTTGACAGCAATAAGGTCTCCTCGACTCTGCTCGCGGTCATCGCTGAAAAAACAGGTTATCCGGAAGAGATGCTGGAACGGGAGATGACCCTCGATACCGACCTGGGTATTGATTCGATCAAGCGTGTGGAGATCCTTTCCGCACTGCAGGAGCAGTTGCCCGAAGCCCCTGCTGTCAAGCCGGAGGATCTAGGCACTCTGCAGACTCTCGGCCAGATCATTGAGCACTTAAGCGCCGGCATGGCCGCGTCACCCACTGCTTCCGCTGCCGCATCGCCAGCAGCGCCTGCCGTTGATAGCAATGTCGTTTCAGCCACCTTGCTTGCCGTGATTGCCGAGAAGACCGGTTACCCGGAAGAGATGCTGGAACTGGAGATGACCCTCGATACCGATCTCGGTATTGATTCGATCAAGCGTGTGGAGATCCTCTCCGCATTACAGGAAGAGTTGCCGGAGGCTCCTGCCGTCAAGCCGGAAGACCTTGGCACTCTGCAGACTCTTGGCCAGATCATCGCTCATTTGAGTGCTGGTATGGCTCCTGCTCCGGCCGCTCAAGGTGCTGCGCCGGTTGCGACCCCTGCGGTTGATAGCAGCCGTATCTCAAGCGTGTTGCTCGAAGTGATCGCCGAGAAGACCGGCTATCCGATCGAGATGCTTGAGATGGAGATGGCTCTCGATACTGATCTGGGTATTGATTCGATCAAACGCGTCGAAATCCTCTCTGCGCTTCAGGAAAAATTGCCGGAAGCTCCGGCTGTCAAGCCAGAAGATCTGGGTGTGTTGCAGACGCTTGGCCAGATTGTTGATCATTTGAGCGCAGGCACGGTCATTGACGCGACAGTAGCGCAGGCCGCTGCAGCGCCAGCTGTTGATAGCGGTCGCGTTGCAAGCGTGCTGCTCGAAGTGATCGCCGAAAAGACTGGCTATCCGATTGAGATGCTTGAGATGGAGATGGCCCTCGACACCGATCTCGGTATCGATTCGATCAAGCGTGTTGAAATTCTCTCCGCATTACAGGAGAAACTCCCCGAGGCACCGGCGGTCAAACCGGAAGATCTTGGCGTGCTGCAAACCCTCGGTCAGATCGTTGATCATCTTGCCGTGGCTGGCAACAAGAGCTCCGCACCGGCAACACCGGTTGCAACGAGTAGTCCACTGGACCGTGATGCCGTGGCGTTAACGTTGCTGGACGTGATTGCCGGCAAAACCGGTTACCCGGTCGAGATGCTTGAACTTGAGATGGCGCTTGATACGGACCTCGGCATCGATTCGATCAAACGCGTCGAGATCCTCTCCGCTCTGCAGGACAAACTGCCGGGAGCACCGGCGATCAAACCGGAACACCTCGGCACTTTACAGACCGTTGGTCATATTGTTGATTTTCTCGCCAGTGTGTCTGGCGTCTCTGAACCAGAGGCAAAGGTTAAAGTGCCTCTTGAGTTGCCGTCTGTAGGCAGCGGTGTGGAACGCAAGGTCCTCAAGGCGCTTCCGCTACAGTCCTCCGGGAATCGGGAGTCACTGAATCTGGCAAAAGGGTCCCTGGTTTGGGTCAGTGATGATGGTTCGGAGCTGACCACTGCGCTTTGCCAGCAGCTGGAAGCCCAAAGTCTGAAGGCTGAGAAAATCAATCTCGCTCAATTTGATGGCCTTGTCCCGAATGACAACCTGGCTGGACTGATCCTGGTCGCTCCACACTCCGGCAGTGATGATCTTTTCCTGCAGAACGCTTTCCACCTGATGCAATTGGCGGCGCCAGCGCTTCATGCTGCTGCTGATAAGTCCGGAGCGGTCATGGCTACGGTGTCGCGACTGAACGGTTGTTTTGGTCTGGCTGACGGTGGTGCAGTGACAGATGCCCTTTCGGGGGGCTTGGCCGGTCTAGCCAAAACTGCCGGGCACGAGTGGCCTGAAGTCGCCTGCAAGGCCTTCGATCTGTCGGCAGAGCTGACTGATGTGAATAAAATCGCAGAAATGCTGGTTGCCGAACTTCTGGTTGACGGTGTCCAGGAAGTCGGTTTCTCGACGGAAGGTTTGCAAACGCTCAGCTTGGTTGAAGAAGCCCTCTCTGGTGAAAAGCTAGATTCGCCGGTCGATTACGGTGATGTGGTCGTGGTTAGCGGCGGCGCACGCGGTGTGACTGCCGAGGTTGCGATTGCTCTTGCAGCATCGAGTCGCGCGACCCTGTTGCTGCTCGGTCGCAGTGCAGCACCGCAATCGGAACCGGTCTGGCTGGAGGGGCTGCAGAGTGAAGCAGAGATCAAAAAAGCTGTGATCGCTAATGCCGATAGCCCCCTTAAGCCGAAAGATGTGGGTCGCAAGTGCCAGGAGATTCTTGGCAATCGTGAAATCCGCGAGAACTTGCGGCGCATTAAGGAGGCCGGAGGACAGGCCCTCTATCGCTCCGTCGACCTGCGTGACGGGGATGCTGTTGCAGCTGTCATCAAGGAAGTTCGTGAAGAGTACGGTCCGGTCAAGGGACTGATTCATGGTGCCGGAGTACTGGCCGATCGCCTGATCAAGGACAAGACGGCAGAGCAGTTTGAGCTAGTCTACAGCACCAAGATCGCGGGCCTGCGCAATCTGCTGACTGCAGTTACCGAAGATGCGTTGAAATTCATGGTGATGTTCTCGTCATCAACCGGTCGTTTCGGCCGCACCGGTCAGGTTGATTATGCCGTGGCCAACGAGATCCTCAATAAGATAGCCCAAGAGGAGGCGGCACAACGTTCTGACTGTCGCGTCCTCTCCCTGAATTGGGGACCCTGGGATGGTGGCATGGTGACCCCGGCGCTGAAGAAAGTTTTCGCTGAAGAAGGGGTGGCTGTCATCGACCTCAAGGCTGGTGCCGATTACCTGGTCGAGGAAATTGCAACTCCACCGGGTGGCCCGGTCGAGCTGGTGATCCTCGGTGGGCGTGAAGAAGCGGCGACCGAAGTTTCAACTCAGTCTCACGATAATATCTATGTCTCCAAGGCCTTCGACCTGGAGGTCTCGATCGAACAGTACCCCTTCCTCAAGTCCCACGTCATCGATGGCAAGGCGGTTCTGCCGATGGCGGTGATGATCGAGTGGATGGCGCATGGTGCGATTCATAACAATCCGGGCTTGCGTTTCCATGGTTTCAACGATCTGCGCGTGTTGAAAGGTGTCACTCTGGAGCATGGCCAAAGCCATACCTTGCAGGTGATGACCGGCAAGTCCTTCAAGAGCGGTGGCGTGCATGTCGTGCCCGTGGAGCTCTCAGGTGTTGCTGCGAACGGCAAGCAGTTTGTTCACTGCCGCGCCAGAATAGTTCTGGCTGCTAAGCTGCCTGAAGGCAAGGTGGCTATGGAGCGTGTTGAACTCCAGGCT
>JAOUDB010000196.1 GCA_029859485.1 Desulfuromonadales bacterium
GCGTTCAGCAACCCTGCAAGCTCCGGCTCAAAGATCTCCCAGACCCGTTTCTCCAGCTTTTCAATAAATTCAGGGCTGGTGATGTTAGGCAACTTGATGTTCTGGTTCGGATTCTCAAACACCTCGGCCGGCAGGCAAAACTCGGCTTTGCTGTAACCCTGACGTAACTCAAGAGCCAGTCCACGCAAAAAAGCCCGGCGCACTGCAAAACGGAGGTTATCGATACTGACGTCCAGACCAAATTCACTCTTCAGACAATCGACCACCATCTGTGTACCGATGCCCTTGGCAATGTCGAAGAATTTACACAGGCCGATCATATCAAAACCGACAATGTGCAGTTTATCTTCGGTGATCCCTTTGACCCAGGAGTCAAGATCCGACTTGCCCTCACGGGTCAGCAGACCGTAGGTCCCCATCGACATGTGCCCTCCGGCGATCGCCCAGGCGTAACCGGGATTGGTTTCCGGTTGGTACGCTGCGATCTCCAGGCCTTTAACATGGTAAGCGTAGCTGGTTTCGTTGAGACTTTGCGACAGGCGCATGGAACCCTGGCCAATCTCCGGCAGCGCCCCCTCTCCGGCCTGAATGATCAACTCGCGAATCTTTTCATAATCACCAAAGGTCGCGCCGTTGAGAATCGTTGCCTGCGGATGCCTTTCGTTGTAAGACAATGCGTAAGAGATGGTCACGCCAAGAGAAATGGCATCCATGCCGTAATTGTCCCCTAGCTGGATCAGTCGTGCCGCCTGACCGGCATCGTGAACACCGACATTGGTACTGAGCAGGTTGAGCGGCTCATAGTCAAACTTGGCCAAAAACTCGCCCTTGCTGCCATCGGCATTCTTCTCGGAAACATTGTTGTGACAGGTTATGCCACAGCGATAGCAGGCCTGCGACTTGATGTCGTACTCTTTTTCAACATTTTCACGGAACAACTTCTCCGGAAGCGCATTTCCTTGTGGACGAAAATTATTGACCGGCACTGCGTGGAATTCCTGCAGAACATCGTAGGCAGCCCAGGTCCCGCCGCCGCCGCCACGACTGATCGGCTGAATCCGGGCCGACCCTCCCCCCTTGACGACGTTGACATTAACTTTTTTAACCGCATCGGTTAAGGGTTTCAGCTTATCGTTGCTTTGAGCCACCAGGGCCAGGATGTTCTTATAACCCATCAGGCTGCCCATGCCACCGCGCCCGGCGAATCGACACTTGTCCTCCTGCTCTTTGAGCTGGTTCTCTGTGGAAAGAGCGATAGCGCCCATATAGTTGTTCTGCCAGTTTTCCCCGGCTTGGCCAATAGCAGCAAAGTGGGCGTCAGGATAATCTTTCTGCAGAGCCATGATTTTGTCATGGGTTGATAGGCCGATTAAATGTCCGGCAGGCTTCAATTCAACAGACGGCCCAGCTTCGCTTTCCTTAATCACAGCATAGACCGGTTGTTCCGAACGATTTTCGAAAATCAGTTCATCGAGACCGGTCCATTTGAACTTTGCGCCGAACTTACCGCTACCGGTCGACCACATTGCAGCAGGAAGCCCCACCTTAGAGCCTTTGATCGGACTGTAACCGGAGAAGTAAGTACGCATACCGGTCATGGCACTACTGCCGGTCAGCAGACCAGTATTGACGATTAAAGGGTTCTCGTCGCAGTAAGCAGTCTCTATCTTTCGTTCAGCAAGGTCTTGAAAGGAACGGCCAAAGCCGCCGAGCACATCTTCCAGGTTGCGGCAGGGGAGCTCTTCCATCTGCTGACGCCCTGTCCTCAAGTCTATGGTACAGCGCTGATACAAGACACCGGAAGGTTCTGCCGAAGGGTCTGTTGTCAAAAACTTCATCAGGCTCTCTCCTTAGGACATTGGACAAACCGGAGGTGATTGCAAAAAAGCCTTAGGAACAGAACTTCTTAACCACCATCCAGCAACGGAAGTAGCGACAGAGTATCACCATCCTCTAGGATATCCTGCTCCCCGGCATGGAGACCATTAATGAGAATAATGCCAAGAACATTTTCAGGTAACTGGAGATGGTCAATAACCTCCTCAACCTTAATACCGGAAGGGTATTCCTGAACATTTTTTTTGAATCTTCCGACACAAAATGCGCCAACGAGCTTAACGGTGACTTTCATTTTCTTAACTCGCGAATGACCGACAAAAATCCAGTATACTGCATCGCTAGAAAAATTCCTCCTCCGTATTATTCAATATCAACGGCTTTGTTCTTTACGATCTGCTGCAAAACCAATCCTGCTACAATCAAAACTAATCCATAAAAAGTCGACGGCAAAATCTCTTCGCCAACAAGAAAATGAATCATGAGCAGAGAGAAAAAAGGTAACATGAAAACGATACTACTGATTTTCGCCGTACTGGCAGTGTATTTAAGCGCCTGCAACCAGAGCACAAAAGATATTCCCATCTCGAAACAGCCGACATAGACCGCTCCGAGGAAGCCTGTCAGATCAGGTCTCTGCATTTCGGTAAAAACCAGGCAATAGATCAGGGTCAGTGGCAGTGCACAGAGGAAGTTCATAAAGAGTCCAGCCAGGGGCGGCCGACTGTCCCTGACATTGAAAATCCAGTAGAGCGCCCAGACAATCGTGCTCCCCAAAGCAAGAGCCACCCCAAGGGGATCGGAAAAATTCATCCCAAACGGATCGCCGTGGGTTGAAATCACCACAACACCACAAAAGCTAACCAGAATCGCAAGCATCTCATGTAAAGAAAGCTTCTGCTTGAGTAATGGTACGGCGAGAATTGAGAGCGTGATCGCCCAGGTGCTGTTAAGTGGTTGAGCTTCCTGGGCCGGGATCAGATCGTAGGCTTTCAACAGAATCAGGTAATAGAGAAAGGGGTTTAGTATTCCCAAACCCGCTGAACGTAGTAGCTCCTGACGGTTCTTCGGCAAGGCCATCCCCAGCTCGCGACGGCACAGCAAGATCACTCCAAGCAGCAAGACAGAAGTCAGGTTGGCGTATAACAACAGGTGTGCAGGCGATAATGTCCGCAGGGAAATTTTGAACGCTGAAGCGACCGTTGACCAGATTAAAACCGTGCTGATTGCGTAGATATAGGCCTTGCGTTGATTGACCATTCGGTCAACCTCCAAATTCCGCCGGGACTTCCGGGGTCGCGCGTCCCACCAGAGAGAGAACCGCCAAACCTGAGAAAATCAGGGCGATACCAACAAAGGAAACCGGGTTCAGCTGTTCGCCCAAGACCAACAGGCCCAGAAGACCTGCAGTCAGGGGCTCTGCCAGGGTCAAGGTCACCGCAGTCGCAACCGGAACTCGCTGCAAACCACGGGCAAACAGCCAATAGGCCAGAGCGGCCGTTACCAGGCCAAGGTGGAGGATGACAGCAATACTACGAGGAGCCGCCAACCAGGCAAATTCGCGTCCGATCAGCAGAGGAGCAAGCATCAGGGCGCCAATACAAAAAACGACCGCGACAACAGCATTCGCGTCGTGTTTTTCTAACAAACCCTTGATCACCAGAGTGTAGGCTGCATAGGCAACACCAGCACCGATAGCGAGCGCGACACCCATCAGATCAATGACAACATCACCACCGCTGCTAAGGGTCAAAACAACACAACCGACAAGGGCAAGAGCCGTGGCAACAAACCAATTTCTACCGGGCCGCTCTCCCCGGAAAAAATAACCAAGCAGACCTCCGGCGACCGGCGCGCTGCCGATCCCAACGATAGTCCCTACAGCAACCCCAGTCTTGGCAACACCGGCAAAAAAGAAAGCTTGATAAAGCGCAGTGAACAGGGCTGCAGAAAGCGTTGCCTTGAGGGGCCAGCTTTTCAGCTGTGGCACGCCACTGGTCAGCAGCACAATCAACAGCATAGAGACGCCACCGATCGCCAGACGTAAGGTTCCGATAACCATAGGATCGAAACCGGCAGGAGCGAAAGCCTGGGAGGTTCCTGTGGTTCCCCAGAGCATGGCCGCCATCAGAACCAGCCAGACCCCGGAAGGTGAACTATCTTGAGACATCAAAACTCCCTGTCAGAAAATATCAGGTGATCACTTGTTCGTTGCGCCCCTGGACACTGGCACATGGCCAGCACAGGTATAGCAGAGCCAGAAGGCGACCAAGCAGGTAAGCAAGTGCAGCAGAGGTCACTCCAGGCAGCGCTGAGTATAGTACAAGCACTGCCAGAATTGAAAAAATTCCCACAGCCTCAAGAGCCGTTGCCAATGTCACAGGAAGCGTTCTTCCGGCATCAATCAAAATAGCGCGCTGATAACCGATAGCAACAGTCAAGGCCGGGAAGAACGCCATGATCTGTAACGGCGGTATTGCCAACGACACCAACTCCGCGGAGAGCCCGGAAAGGGTTGCAAACCAGGCCACATTCAGTGGAGTAAAGGCGATCAATGACAACCCTCCGCCTAGAGCTATTGCGAGATAGATGGCAAACTTTCTGACCACCAGGCGGTTCTGCTGACCATCCTTCAAAGTGGCGATAGCCACCTCTGGATAAGATAATCCGAGCGCACGAAACAGGAAGGTCAGAGCATAAAGCACCGGCATGATCGCCAAGGACTCAAGCGGCTTATAACTGTGACCGAGAAAAAAGGTCACCACCGGATGAACACTCAGGCCAATCAGCGGGGTCATGGCCAGAGGCAGGTAGAAACGGCTCAAGGCTGCGTAGGATGACATGACAGCAGCATCACCTGTTTCGTTCAGTGACCTTGTAATCACACGACGGGCCAGCCAACGGGTCGCCAAGGCTTCAGCGACCACACCGGCGCTTAACGAACAGGCTCCCAGGCTGGCGCCAGGCAAAGGACTTAGAGACCAGAGAAGGTATGCCGTTAAAGACATACTCAAAAGTCTGACGGCAGTGCCGACAGCGACCCGTCCCGGTTGGTGGTGGGCGATCAGCACACCCTGGTAAAACCGACGCATACCGATCGCCGCCGGCCACGGCAGAAGCAACCATAAAGCCTGATTCACATGAGCGGCAATATCGGCGGACAAACCAAGAAGCGTTGTCGTTAAAGGGATAAAAACAGAAGGGACAAGCAACAGCAGCAGAAACAACGTAACCAGGCCGCACAAAGCCACAGAGAATAAGCGCAAGCGCAGGTAATCGTAACGCCCCCTGGCCAATCGCGTTGAGGCACTTAACAGCATGATCACCGGTGCTTCCGTGATTAAACCGAAGGCATAAGCAACCCCGTAGGCCGCCAGGTTCGTGGCACTCTCCCCCATGCGGGCGATAATCGCCGCCAGGTAAGGCCCTTCGATCGCCATCATCAACCAAGTCACGGCAAGCGGCCACCAGAGGCGGTATATGGATTTAAGTGTTGCTTGTTGAGTCATATCAGGGAACTGTCCCAGTTTTTCACGGGGCTGTCCCCGGCTTTTAAATTACAGCGTCACGTGATAAGGGACAGCCCCCGTTTGGGAACAGTCCCTATGAAGAGGTTATACGAAAAGGAGGATGCCAACAAGTGGCATCCTCCTTCGAAACAGACTAATCATTCCAG
>JAOUDB010000197.1 GCA_029859485.1 Desulfuromonadales bacterium
CCATGTGTCATCGGTGCTCCCAATGTTCGGTTCAATAAACTGTGCATCGACGCTGAACTGTAAAGCTGGAGTGATGGCAAAGTTATAATAGGACTCGAACCCCGTTTCGTCGTTCAAAAAATAACGGTTCAATTATGATTAGAAATCAAGCTGCAAGCGACTCCCGAAAGTATAGGCCGTGTCAGTCGACTTCAAAGGTGAGTCGATAATTTGTGTATTCAGGGTCAAGTGAATTGCAGGTGTCACCTCGAAGTTGTAAAAGATTTCACCCGCGTGTTCAAACTCGTCAACCTCCACGAGAGGGTCCAGAAGGTCGCGCAGGTCTTTGGAAATGTGCGTCGCAGAATAGCCAATGCCCCATTGGTCATTTGGCCGTCCGGTAAAATATTCACCAATCCCGCCGATGCCAAAGCTGTAAAACTGGTCGATCACGTTACGGTCTTTCGGTGCCCATCCGACACGACCAAAGATGCCAATACCCATGGGTTGCAAGTGATGGCGCGCAACCCCCGGGTAGCCACTCTTCTCAATCATCTTGTTGTATGCCTCGACACTGCCACCTTTGACCCATAAATACTGTTCGAAGTTAGCAATAACCGTGTAATTATCGTCCTCTTCGATGGTTGGCAATACCCCCAGGGCTTCACCAATGAAATGGCGCTCTGAGATATCGAAGCTGGCCAGATCCTTGCTGTTGTAGCCAAGAAGAATCCTGAAACTCCCTGGCAACCCCGCGGTGAGCCTTGTGTATTGGTATTGGCCTCCAAGGGTTGTTGTGTTGCGGTTAAAGGCGGTGTCAAAATCCAGCTTCTTGACCGTGCCCGCACTGTCAACCGCAACGAGGACAAAAGTATGATGTTTGTTAGGTACCCAGGACAGGCCAGCTCCCCAGGGAGTATAGGGTACAAACGCACCAAGAATCGGGTTGTTAATCAACCCGGTGTAAGAAAACTGGGTTCGCTCGTTGTTCGCGAAAGTGTTTCCATCTGCCAAACCTGCCCAGTTAGCCTTGCCGGCGGTCAGAAGAAAACCGCCAGGCAGTCCCTGGTTAAAAAAGACTTCCGAGAGAGTGGTTGTGGACTCACCCGGTACCGGCATGAACGCATCCTGGGCCGGTGGCAGCAACGAACCGGTATCCTTGGCAAGACTCTGGTCGGCTTTCCAGGAGGTTTCCCCATGGATATAGAGTGCGCCACCAGGCCAGAGCCCCGCCTTGCCTGAATCGAATATCAGGGAGTAGTCGGCCGTCCCGTTGTTCCTGGCTGAGCCGTCGTTGTTTCCGCCAGAGACGTTCCATTGCAAAAATTGCGTCACGCCAAGATCCAGATAGAGTCCATAATCAACCAGGGTATCGCGAAAGCCACCCATGTCTCCCAGCAGATAAGACCGCTCGAATAGGCCACCCGTGAGGGTATTTGTATCACCATAGAATTTACCGTAGCGCAACATGGCGTAGTGCACTTCAGGTTCAGCCTCGGCCAAAGAAATCATGCCCTTGGAAGGTGCAGAACCTTTGCTTGTGTCAACCTCCGCTGCCAAGGCAGTTGGTGCGGCGACAAAAACCAGGAAAGCGATAACGATTAGATGATGCAGAAAAAGTCTGCGACTTTGTTTGTTGATCATTGAATCCTCCTAAAAGTAGATATGTCCTTTACACACATTCAGTTGCCAGTTCTCTTGCCAATCTTTATAAATTCTCCGGGTGGCCCCATCCGGATATCGAAGATGATCGCCGCCGCACGCAAAGCGAAAGCGGTGCCGAATCCAGCCACTTCGGCAACGATTTCATGGGCGCCAAGGTAATGAACCAACACACCGTAAACCAGGGCGCCGGTCAGCGCTGCGGTGGCGTAAAGCTGTCCGCACATGATCATCGGCCGCTGGTTGGTTATGGTGTCGCGGATCACACCCCCGCCGGTGGCGGTCACCATCCCCATGAACACGGCGATCAGGAACGGTGCTCCGAACTCCAGCGCAACATGGCAACCGACCAATCCGAAAGAGGCCAGCCCGAGGGCATCCGACCAGATCATCCATCGGCTTTGGTCCGCAGTCTCTCTGACAAAAAAGAAGGTGATCAGGGCCGCCACAAAACAGAGGATCAGTTCTTCCGGGTTCTGCGTCCACCAGACGGTGCGACCCAACAGCAAATCCCGCGTCGTACCACCACCGATCCCGGTGATGGTGCCGATCAGCACAAACCCCAACACATCCATGCGATTCTTGCCGGCCGTCAGGGCGCCGCTGACGGCGAACACGACATCGCCAAAATACATGATCGCCAGTATGCTTGGACTTAACTCAGTCATCTTCTCACAACCCGATTCCGCTATTCATGCTCTTTGATGCCAAAATGCCCTATCACACCTATGAATGGCAAAGTCGAGTCGAATATTCAAGGTGGGCTAGAATCTGCCACCGTATCTAACGTTTCTCCAACAGACTCACGTCTATCAGACCTTAGCCACCAGCCGGTGTTGGGCTCTCAAGTCCATCAGGAAGGTGCAGATCAAGCTGTGGGTAGGCGATAACAATGCCGGCGTCCTTGAGTGCCCACCAAACGACTTCATTAAGGTGCGATTTCGTTTCCCTGCCATTCCAGGGGTTCTTCGTCCAGACACAAACCATGTAGTTTACTGAAGAGCTGCCAAATTCAGTCAGGTAAACTGCGGGAGGACGTTCCGTGCACCCTTCTACACGCGTACCGGCCTCTTCCAGAACGTCACGGACTTTGCTGAGATCTGAGTCGTAGCTGACCCCCACCGTTGTCGAAATGCGCCGAAAGGAGTCGTTGAGCGTAAAATTGCTGACGTCCTGCTGCACAAATATCGAATTGGGAATCAGTATGTCACATTCTTCAGGTGACCTCCCGACCGTGAAACGAAGACCTACACTTTTAACGCGGACAAGACCACTCTGAAACTGGATAATATCACCGTGCTTGACGATGCCTTCCGTCCTTAATATGAAGCCAGCGATGTAATTCTCGGCGACATTTTTAAACGCAAACCCAAAAGCGACGGCAAAGAGGCCCCCGGTTGTGAACAATGAGGACAAATCAATTCCGGCAAAATGGATGGCAACAATAAAACCGAGAAACCAGAAGATTTTATTGATGCTGCTCAGGTAAATTTCGACACCCTTATCAACATCTAGTCCCTTTTTGACAGCTTTTTGCTTTAACCGTCGATCAAGAAAACGAATAAACAGGCCCGTCAAAAGCAGGACAATCAGCGCCTTGAGGCCGTTATAAAGAAACGCCTCCACTCCTTTCACGGGAATGTGACCAAAAAGTTTACTGAGATGTTCGAGAATCTCTGTCACAGAAAATCCTTATCTGCTTTTCTTTTTGTAATATCCTTGCACGCGGATGTTGTAAACAAATAATGGCGACAAGCAGCAGGCTTATGAAGCGTACCCGTTACGCCCGCTATTGGCCTTGATGGCCGTCTGCGTAACCCTTCTGGTACGCAGCTTCTTTTGACTTCTCATTCTTGTCGTAAAGATAGCCGCCGGCAGCGCCCGTCGCAGCTCCAATCGCCGCGCCCCAGCCAGCCTCCCCGGAGATCGCACCAATCAGGGCCCCCGCCCCGGCCCCCATCGCACTGCCACTGAGTGTTCTCTGCTGAGTGTCCGACATGCCAGCACATCCGAGAAAACTAAAAGCCAAAACCAGCACAAGGCCTATCGTTAGGTTTTTCATAAAATACTCCTTAAATATAGTTTTATGCAATTCCGGTCGTTCAATCGCAGAGCCATGTTTCATGTAAAAATCGGAATTGTGCTTCCACCGGCAACTCATTGTGATGTTGGGGGTTGGCTTTGACCCATTCGATGAACAGGTCGACGGTTTCATTACGTGACGGAGCCGGCACCGGCACGCAGATCTCTGAGTCGGCGTTCGGACCGATTCTGCTTACTTCGTGGTAGTGATAAGCCCCTACCAGATATCCGTGGCAGAAGTTAATCGCTTCTGCATACAAAATATCGTCCGGGCTCGCCGAGCAGAGGTTGAGCAGGTTTTGTGTTGTCCTGACCTCGAAATCGATTTCTTCCACGGCTTGCGCCGCCAGGGGGGCAACGAACAAACCAAGCAACATTATTGTGATGATTCTATGCTTCATATCGAACTCCTTTTGCTTGCGTTATCGCGCAAATCGCCGAAATACATGATCACCAGTATGTCTGGGCCCAGTTCCGCCATCAACTCTCTCCATTATGCCGAACTGATACGGCCACCTGCATTGCAACCAGGCCACAACTGATGCCAAAGTTTATTGGTAATCAAAGAAAGCGCGCTGGCATCCCTGCCTCTGATTACATCCCATCCAGAATCGCCTTCTTTTTTGCCTGGTACTCTTCCGGGGTAATATAACCGCCGGCGGCCAATTTATCCAGTTCCTTGATTCTGGCCTCGGCTGAGGGCTGAGGAGCAGGAGCAGGAGCAGGAGCAGGAGCCTGCTGGACAGGGCGCGGTTGACTGTAAGACTGGTGTTCAATTGCCTGAGTCCTCTCCTTGTCTCGCTCTACGGCTCCTTTAATCAAGCTTCCCGCCACCATGCCACCAAGAAAACTAGACCCTTTGCCAGCCTGTGCGTCATTCTTGATGCCGGGCAGCCCGGTCAGGAAAACAACTGCCACAATCAGTATGGCCATGGTTCTACGCAAATTAACCGCCCTGTACTTAGACACTGTTCGCATTTTTATCTCCTACAAATGATAAGTATTAACTTAACCAAATCCGAAGAGCTCACCGACACCTTACGGCAGCCGCTCTCTTGCTCTCATTGCCAAGCACGCCATATGCTTCAAAACTTTTTTTCTGCTGATTGAAAACCAACAAGCGCCCCTGAAAGTAACTGTAGACCCCTTCAAATTTGGCCATTTCTTTATGTAAGTCCTGAAAGGATGCTGGAGAAGTAACCATGTGCAGCTCGATGAAATCATCCTTCAGGCTCCAGAAACCAACGATTTCCGCGATGCCGTCTCGCGACCCCATAAACGTGCCGTTTTCATGGAAGACAATGTGCTCCGCCGTGTTTGAACTGCAACTCTGGTCGTTGATCACCCAGTCCCCGTGAAAATAGTCCGCGTTCAGTTCCGCAGCGCTCACAACAGGCACAAATAATACACTCAACACCAGCAAACGCGTAAAAATTTTTAATGATTTCATCATACTGAAAACTCCCTTTCCTTTAGGATTGACCGTTGGTTTTGCCTGATTAACGTTGCCGAGGGCTTAATAGCCTGCCATTTAGCAATTGACTTGATATCGCCTCCCCATTCAAACGCTAATTCGTCTTACAGGACATTGATTCCTTATTATCCATTTCTCTTTCTCCAATATTCATGTTGATGCCGCTCGTGAATGAGGCGTGTGGGCTTCTAATTCACCGGCAGCGTCAGAATCGGCTTCGCCCCCGGCACATCACCGACCACGGAAGAGAACAGTGCACTGAATAATGTGAACGTCGAACGGGAGTTGAGATCAGTAGAGGGCACGTAGAACC
>JAOUDB010000198.1 GCA_029859485.1 Desulfuromonadales bacterium
CACCATAGAAGACCTGCTTGAGGAAATCGTTGGCGATATTCAGGATGAATATGATCTTGAAGTGCCCTGGTTGCAGCCACAGGACGACGGTACGCTTCTGGTGGATGCCCGGGCCAATGTCGAAGAATTGGAAGAGTACTACGATATCGAAATCCCCCGTGAAAAGTTCGATACGGTTGGCGGCTATCTGTTCCACCTGTTAGGCAACGTGCCCCAAAAGGGTGAGAAGGTCAGTGATAACGGCCTGATCCTGATGGTTGAAGACTCTGATGAACGTAAAATTGAGAAGGTCCGTGTCTGGCGCGACTCTGAAGTTTCTGGAACAGAGTGATGATACGCCGATTCCTGCCTGACAAAATAACCTGCTTCAGCGCTTTGTCCGGCTTCTTGCTGGCATGTTCTTTCCCCCTTCCTGATTATCGCCTGCTTGCGTGGCTCGGACTGATCCCCCTGATCTTGGTCATGCCAAAGCGGCCTTTCAAGAGTGGCTTCGTAGCCGGGGTGGTCTTCTTTGCGGTGACCCTCTATTGGCTTAATATCGTTATGACCACCTATGGTCATCTGCCTGTTCTACTCTCCTTTATGCTTTATCTGCTGCTTGCAGCCTATCTGGCCCTTTACTGGGCGATTGCCTCCTGGGCTGCCTGCCGTCTCAGGGAATTTAGAGGTTACTCTTTTGCCTTAACCTTGCCGGTGTTCTGGGTTGCCCTGGAGTTCCTGCGGGAGTTCTTGCTGACCGGCTTCCCCTGGGCAAGCCTCGGTTACTCCCAGCACGATTGGTTGCCGATGGTTCAATCTGCGGATCTTTTCGGCGTCTATGGCGTGAGCTACCTGATTGTCTTATGCAATGCCGCTCTTGCCGAGTGCTTTCTGCTCAAGAGTCACAACCCTTCGCAAGGGCGGCCGGGGAAAGCTCTTGCCGTAACAATCGTCCTGCTGCTGGGAAACTATGCTTACGGAGCCTGGTGTCTGCAACAGGACCCTGATACCCGTGCCGAATCCCTGGCTGTGGCTGTTGTGCAGGGCAATATTCCACAAGAGCACAAGTGGAGACCCGAGAATCAGGTCAACACAGTGAAAACCTACCGTGACCTGTCGTTGCGGGCCGAGCAAGATGGAGAAAAGGAGCTGATTCTCTGGCCTGAAGCCGCCATGCCGTTTTATTTCCAGGATGGCGGGCCTCTGGCCGATTCTGTTGCGGGCCTTGCTACTGAGGCAAAAACATCTCTCCTCTTTGGTAGTCCTGCATACCGTCGAGACTCAGGAGCCTTACGTTATCTGAACAGTGCCTATCTGCTTTCGCCGACGGCTGAAGTACAAGGGCGGAGTGATAAAGTCCACCTTGTTCCCTTCGGCGAATACGTACCCCTTGGCAAGTTTCTTCCCTTTGTTAACAAACTCGTTGCAGGCATCGGTGATTATTCTCCCGGCGAGATCAACCCCTTGCCGATGGGAGCGCACAAGCTTGGCGTTCTGATCTGTTACGAGGTGATCTTTCCTGAGTTGGCGCGAGAATATGTCCGGCAGGGCAGTGATTTGTTAGTGAACATCACTAACGATGCCTGGTTCGGCAAGTCATCGGCCCCTTGGCAACATCTGGCGATGGCCCGTTTCCGGGCGATAGAGAATCGTGTCTGGGTGGCGCGTGCCGCCAATACCGGCATCTCCGCCTTTATCGCCCCTTCGGGAAAGGTTGTTAAGCAAACCGGCCTTTTTGAGACAGCTTTCCTGTCGTCTGAGGTTGGCTTAGGTGCTCAACCAAAGCTTTACTCGCATATGGGTGATCTGATTCCAGGGGCTTTCCTGCTGATCTGCCTGCTCTGGTTGCTGCAGACCCGCCGTCGCTTTTTTTAACGCAAAGGCTCTAAGGTTATAATTCAAGACAGAAGGTACAGCCTGAAAGAGTCGTTTGATTTCTCTGCGTCATATGTCCATCTCTTCGCGTCATTGCGATGAGAGGCCTTTAAGCTTTAAGCTTTTGGAACCCATATTCCAATCACTTACTGATAATGTTCAGGAAAATCCCTAAATCCATGAAGTTTCCTTGTTCCGTTCGTTGACTACGGGTATAATCCGCTGTTCGACTTTAGCGTTGGGAGTTTATAATGTTTCGTGAAGAAATTGAACTATTGAAATGCCTCCAGGACAAGCTCTCTGAGCTGAGGAGGTATCTTTGACATTGATAGCAAGCGTGAGCGCGTCTCGGAACTTGAAGCGGACGTTGCCAGGCCGGAATTCTGGAATGATAACGAGAAAGCTCAGGAGGTTCTGAAGGAAAGAACCTTACTGCAAAAGCTCGTTGAAAATTGGGAGTCTGCAGCCAATGGCCTGGAGGATGTCCAGGTTATGATCGACCTCGGCGAGGAGAGTGAAGACGAAGAGGCTCTTGCGGAAGTTCGTGAGATGTTGCCAGCGTTGGAAAAGTCGATCGGGAGAATGGAGTTTGCCCGCATGCTTTCCGGCGAACATGATGCCAACAATGCAATCGTCAGCATTAACGCCGGTGCCGGTGGCACAGAAGCCCAGGACTGGGCTGAAATCCTGTTGCGTATGTATCTGCGTTATTGTGAGCGCAAAGGTTTCAAGGCCGAGATCACGGAATATCAACCAGGAGATGAGGCCGGGACCAAGGGCGTCACAATAACCGTTACCGGCGATTACGCTTTTGGTTACCTGAAAGCGGAGAAGGGTATCCACCGTTTAGTTAGAATCTCTCCTTTTGATTCCAATGCTCGTCGACACACGTCCTTCTGTTCGGTTTTCGTTTTCCCTGAGCTCTCCGATGACGTCGATATTGAGGTCCTGGATAAGGATCTGAAGGTCGATACTTATCGTGCCAGTGGAGCCGGTGGTCAGCATGTTAATAAAACGGACTCGGCGATCAGAATAACGCATCTCCCCTCCGGTATCGTTGTCAGCTGCCAGAGTCAACGCTCTCAGCATAAAAACCGCTCTACGGCAATGAAGCAGCTGAAAGCACGTCTCTATGAAATGGAGATGGAAAAGAAAGAGAGTGAAGCCGAAGAGTTGGGTGGAGAAAAGAAGGACATTGCATGGGGTAGCCAGATCCGCTCCTACGTGCTGCACCCTTATCGTATGGTTAAAGACCATCGCACTGATTTTGAGAGCGGCAATACCGATGCTGTCCTTGACGGCAACCTGGACGGTTTTATTGAAGCGTATTTGATGCAGTAAAAGCAGCTCTAAGCTTTAAGGCTGTAAGCTGTAGGGATTAACGAAAACTCTTGTTTCTGTTGTTCGATTCTTACACGTTTACTGATTACTGATTACTGATTAAATATATAAGCTAAGGAAAGACATTATGGCGGTAGAGGAAGAAGTAAGTAGCAACGAAGTTATTGCCCAACGGCGCACGAAACTCAAGGACCTTCGCGAACAGGGTCACAATCCGTTTGCCAATGGTTTTGTGACCGATACCACGGCAGGCGAGGTGCGCACGGCTCATGCAGAGCATGGTGCTGCCGCCCTGGAGGGGCTTGAAGCAACCTATCAGATCGCCGGTCGGATTATGGCGAAGCGTGATTTTGGCAAAGCTGCGTTTATTCAGATTCAGGACCGGACTGGTCGATTTCAGGTTTATGTTGCTAAAAACCTCGTCGGTGAAGAGAGCTTTGAGCTTTTTCGCAAGTTCGATCTTGGTGATATCGTTGGCATTAAAGGTCGCCCGTTTCGAACCAAGACAGATGAACTTTCTTTGCGTGCCGAGTCGATTCAGATTTTGACCAAGTCGTTGTTACCTCTGCCGGAAAAATGGCATGGCCTGACCGACGTGGAAACCCGCTATCGCCAACGTTATCTCGACCTGATGGTGAACCCTGATGTGCGAGAGGTTTTTCGCAAGCGCAGCCAAATTATCTCCTTGATCCGTGATTACATGGTCAACAACGATTACCTCGAAGTTGAAACGCCGATGATGCAGCCGATCGCCGGCGGGGCAACGGCCAAGCCGTTTATTACCCATCATAACACTTTAAAGATGGATCTTTTCCTGCGCATTGCTCCAGAGCTTTACCTCAAACGCCTGGTCGTTGGTGGTTTCGAGCGTGTTTTTGAGATCAACCGTAACTTCCGTAACGAAGGGATCTCAATCCAGCACAACCCTGAATTTACCATGATGGAGTTCTACCAGGCCTATGCGACCTACGAAGACCTCATGGATCTGACCGAAGAGTTGATCTGCCATGTTGCGGAACAGGTGGTCGGTCGCCTGAAATTCATGTATGGCGAACGTGAGGTCGATTTGAGCCGTCCTTGGCAGCGCCTGACCGTACGCGAATCAGTCGTCAAATACGGTGATATCAGTGAGGCTGATGTTGATGATCGTGACAAACTGCTCGCTTACGCAGATAAGCTGGGGTTGGAACTCGACAAGAAGATCGGCTACGGCAAGCTGTTGACAGAAGTTTTCGATGCTGTTGCCGAGCCGGAACTCTGGCAACCAACCTTTATTACCCAGTATCCCACGGAGGTTTCTCCCCTTTCACGCAAGAACGACCAGGATGAGAATGTGGTCGATCGCTTTGAGCTCTTTGTCGTCGGCCGTGAGCTTGCAAACGCTTTCTCCGAGTTAAACGACCCTGACGACCAGCGTGAACGTTTTGTTAAGCAGCTGGTTGAGAAAGAAGCCGGTGATGAAGAAGCTCATGCCATGGATGAAGATTACATCCGCGCGCTTGAGTACGGTTTGCCGCCAACCGCAGGTGAGGGGATCGGCATTGATCGCCTGGTGATGTTGTTGACAAATTCCCAGTCAATTCGAGATGTTATCCTCTTCCCACAGATGCGACCTGAAAGCAAGTGAGGAGAGAGGTGTCAGGCGTGAGGCTAAAACAGTTTTTATCACCTCACCCCTCACCCCTCTCATAATTTTATGAACTACGAACTCTTTGTCAGCCTGCGTTACCTGCGCGCCAAACGTAAACAGACGTTTATTTCGGTGATCTCGTTTATCTCGATTATCGGCATTACGCTTGGCGTTGCTGCGCTGATTGTGGTCCTTGCTGTTATGACAGGCTTCCACGATGGTGTCAGGCAGCAGATTCTCGGTAATATACCGCATGTTTTGGTACAGAAACATGGAGAGAGCCTGACCGATTCTGCTGCGGTTGTCGCGGCGGCGAAGGCGGCCTCTCCTCATGTTTTGAATGCGTCTCCTTTTGTCAGCAAGGAAGCCATGCTGCTTTCGCGGCGGAATGTTGCTGCTGTCAATGTCAAAGGCGTTGAGCGACAGAATAAAATCTTTCGTCAGAGTTTTTTGACCGAATCTGGCGGTGAAGTTGAGACCCTTCTGTACGATTCTGAGGAAGCGCAGCCGGGGATCTTGATCGGTCTGGATACCGCTACGACATTGGGGGTCGCCGTTGGTGACTCCATTAATGTTATCCCGCCGATGTTCACGATTACACCTTTCGGAATGATCCCGAAGATGAAGCCGTTCAAAATAGTCGGTATCTTTAAGCAGCGTGGGGGCTTTATTGATGCTTACTTC
>JAOUDB010000199.1 GCA_029859485.1 Desulfuromonadales bacterium
TGGCGCGCATGTCGGATGTCTCTTGCCCGGTCCTGGCCCTCCAGGGTGAAGAAGATGAGTTCGGCACGATAAAACAGCTGGAATCGATCAGTGCAAGTGTCGGCGGCACCTGTCGCACCCGGCTGATTCCCGACTGTGGGCACATTCCTCACCGTGAAACACAAGTCGAAGTCCTTGCAGAAATGACCGATTTTATCACGGCTTTAATTCAACCGGCCTGACCCGGCCGTCGGAGAGGCTAAGAAACATCCATGACAATACTGAAGAGTTCGATCCAGACCAATTCCGACGAGTTTAAAGCGAACCGGAGTTCCATGCAGGCCCTGGTCGCTGATCTTGAGGAAAAAGTTGCTGCAATCAAACTCGGTGGCGGTGAAAAGGCGCGTGCCAAACATGCCGGTCGCGACAAACTACTGCCCCGCGAGCGTATCCGGCAACTTCTCGATGTCGGCTCCCCGTTTCTGGAGTTCTCCCAGTTTGCAGCTTATAACATGTACGGCGGGGCTGTTCCTGCCGCCGGATTGATAACTGGCATCGGCCGGGTGAGTGGGCAGGAGTGCATGATCGTGGTCAACGATGCCACGGTCAAGGGCGGTACTTATTTTCCCGTGACTGTTAAAAAGCACCTGCGTGCCCAAGAGATAGCCCTGGAGAATCATCTCCCCTGCATTTACCTGGTAGATTCAGGTGGCGCCAACCTTCCCGAACAAGATCAAGTCTTCCCCGACCGGGAACATTTCGGACGGATTTTTTACAATCAGGCAACCCTGTCGGCACAGAATATCCCGCAGATTGCCGTGGTTATGGGGTCTTGCACCGCCGGTGGTGCCTATGTTCCTGCCATGTCTGATGAAAGTATTATCGTCAAAGGCAATGGCACCATCTTCCTCGGCGGTCCTCCCCTCGTCAAAGCAGCAACCGGAGAGGTGGTCAGCGCAGAAGATCTCGGTGGGGCAGAGGTCCATTGCCGAACCTCGGGCGTCACCGACCACTATGCTGATAATGATGCTCATGCTCTGGCCATCACCCGGCAAATCGTCAGTCATCTCAACCGCAATAAATCAGAGGGGGTAGTGGTACGCACGCCCCAAGAGCCACTCTACGATCCAGAAGAAATCGACGGAGTTATCTCAGCGGATATTCGCAAACCGTATGATGTGCGCGAAGTGATTGCACGCCTTGTTGACGGCAGCGAGTTTGACGAATTCAAAAAATTGTTCGGCGCCACCCTGGTTTGTGGCTTCGCCCATATCTGGGGATATCCGGTGGGGATTGTTGCCAACAACGGCATCCTCTTCTCGGAATCAGCGTTGAAAGGGACACACTTTATTGAGCTCTGTTGTAAACGTGGCATCCCCTTGGTCTTTTTGCAGAATATCACCGGTTTTATGGTCGGCAGCAAATATGAGGCTGGCGGCATTGCCAAGGATGGTGCCAAGATGGTGACCGCAGTTGCTTGTGCTGCGGTCCCCAAGTTTACGGTCCTGGTCGGTGGCAGTTTCGGCGCCGGAAATTACGGTATGTGTGGCCGTGCCTTTGGTCCCCGCATGCTCTGGATGTGGCCCAACTCTCGGATCTCGGTTATGGGAGGGGAACAGGCGGCCAGCGTGCTTGCCCAGGTCAAGCGCGACGCTATGGAAATCCGGGGAGAAGAGTGGAGTCCAGAAGAAGAAGAGGCCTTCAAATCACCGATCCGTCAACAGTATGAAACCCAGGGGCATCCTTACTATGCCAGCGCACGTCTCTGGGATGATGGCATCATCAAACCTTCCGATACCCGCATGGTTCTCGGTTTGGGGCTCTCAGCAGCGCTGAATGCCCCGATGGTAAAAACCAACTTCGGAATCTTCAGGATGTGAGACTATGAGTATTGCCGCCATATTGAGTGAAACTGACGAACATGGCCGAGCTACGATCACCCTCAATCGGCCGGAGATGCACAACGCTTTTGATGATACCCTGATCAGCGCATTGATCGAGGAGCTCAGGCGCCTGGAGCGCGAGCGCAATGTGAGGGTTGTTCTGCTGGCCGCTAAAGGCAAAAGCTTTTCTTCGGGGGCTGATCTCAACTGGATGCGGCGCATGGCTGATTATTCCTTCGAGGAGAATCGCAATGATGCCATGGCCCTTGCTGAGTTGATGAAGACATTGGCTAATCTTTCCAAGCCGACCATCGCCCTGGTTCAGGGCGCGGCAATTGGTGGCGGTGTCGGTCTGGTGGCCTGTTGTGATATTGCCCTGGCCACTGAGAACGCCAGTTTTTGTCTTTCTGAAGTCAAACTCGGTCTGATTCCAGCTGTTATCTCTCCTTACGTTTCAACAGCCATCGGCGCACGGGCCACTCGTCGATATTTTCTGACTGCAGAACGTTTCGATGCCAACGAAGCTTGTCGACTCGGCCTTGTGCATGAAGTCGTGCCTATAGAAGATCTGGTCGAGCATGCTGACGCCCTAAGTCGACGTCTTTTACTCAATGGGCCCCAAGCCATGGCATCTGTCAAGGCACTGGTCGCTGAAGTTGCATTAAGTTCTCTGGATGATGACCTGATTGCAGATACGGCTGAGAGAATTGCTGAAATCCGCGCCTCTGCTGAAGGCCGTGAAGGCTTGTCCGCATATCTGGAAAAACGCGACCCCAACTGGGTCAAAGGGTGAATTGATGTTTGCCAAGATCCTGATTGCCAATCGCGGCGAGATTGCCTGCCGGATTATCCGCACCAACAGGCGGCTCGGTATTGCTTCGGTCGCAGTTTTTTCCGATGCTGATGCTAGAGCCTTGCATGTTGACATGGCTGACGAAGCGCGCCATGTCGGCGCGGCTCCCGCAAATGAGAGTTATCTGCTCACTGAGCGTATTCTGCAGGCAGCACTTGACAGTGGTGCTGAAGCTATTCATCCGGGTTACGGTTTTCTTGCCGAGAATGCCGAGTTTGCCACGGCCTGCGCACAGGCCGGGTTGGTTTTTATCGGCCCCCCGGTAGCCGCAATCAAGGCGATGGGCTCGAAAAGTGTCGCTAAACAGATCATGAGTGCTGCCGGTGTGCCGTTGGTCCCGGGTTACCATGAAGAGGACCAATCTGTGGAACGGTTGCGACTTGCTGCTGAATCCATCGGTTACCCCTTACTGATCAAAGCGAGTGCCGGTGGGGGAGGGAAAGGTATGCGCGTGGTTCGCCAGACAGATGAATTTGTCGAAGCCCTCGAAGGGGCCAAGCGCGAAGCTTCCTCTGCTTTCGGCAATGATCACGTCCTGCTGGAGAAATATCTCGAACGACCACGTCACATTGAAATTCAAGTCTTTGCTGATAATCAAGGCAATGTCATACACCTCTTTGAACGGGACTGTTCGATCCAACGTCGGCATCAGAAGGTCATTGAAGAGGCCCCCGCCCCCGGGTTGGATGAGCATCTGCGCAGCTTGATGGGGGCTGCTGCTGTGGATGCCGCCAAGGCGATTGGTTACGTCGGTGCAGGGACTGTAGAGTTCCTGCTTGATACAGATGGTTGCTTCTATTTCATGGAGATGAACACTCGCCTGCAAGTTGAACATCCCGTCACCGAGATGGTGACCGGACAGGACATGGTCGAGTGGCAGTTGCGTGTCGCTGCCGGCGAGAGTTTGCCTCTCTCCCAGGAAAACCTGTCCATAAATGGCCATGCCATTGAAGTTCGTGTCTATGCTGAAGATCCTGTAAGGGACTTCCTGCCTTCGATCGGTCTGTTGAGGCACTTGCGCCAGCCGCAGGAAAGCGCAAATGTCCGCGTTGATAGCGGCGTTCGTCAGGGGGACGAGATCAGCCTTTATTATGATCCGATGATCGCCAAGTTGATTGTCTGGGATCATGATCGTCCAAGGGCTCTCAGGCGACTCACACAGGCCCTTAAAGAGTTCCAGATCGTCGGCGTTAAGTCGAATGTCAGCTTCCTGGCTTCGCTGGCAGCCCACCCATCTTTTGTAGACGCCGCTCTGAATACCGGTTTTATCGAGAGTCATCACGCCGGCCTGTTCCCGGAAGCCACTCCGGTTTCTGACCAGTTCCTAGCTTTGGCGTGTCTGGATGTTTTACTGCGAAGAACGGCGGAAGCTAAAATAACTGCAGCCTCAGCTCCTGATTCTTTCTCGCCGTGGCATTGCACCAATGGCTGGCGCCTGAATTCCGATAATCATCATGATCTGGTTTTTCTCGATGGTCCAGAACGGATCTGCGTGACCGTTCATTACCGAATGGGCGGATATCTTCTGGAGCTTCCTGGTGGAACGATGAGAGCCAGTGGCAGCGTTGATGTGGATGGTGACCTTTGTGCAGACCTCGATGGTTTGCGTTTACGGGCGACCGTGGTGCGCCACGATCTCGAAATGAACATCATTGTCAATGGCCGGAACCACGCCCTGGTGGTTGAAGGCTCAGCGTTGCACGCTGCGGAGCAGGAAGGCGGAGGTGGTTGCCTGACCGCTCCAATGCCTGGGAAAATCGTTGCTGTGATGGTGGTCGCCGGAGAAAAAGTCGAAGCTGGGGCGCCGTTGGTTGTGCTGGAAGCAATGAAGATGGAACATACTATTAAGGCTCCTGCGGATGGCACGGTCGTCAGCCTGCCTTTCGTAGTCGGTGATATGGTGAATGAAGGCGTGGAACTTCTCTCCTTTGAGACTGTGGAGACAGGCTGATGAATTTTCCTCATCAGGTCAAGATCGTTGAAGTCGGCGCTCGCGATGGCTTGCAGAACGAGCCCCGCATCGTCGCCACGAAGGACAAGATTGCGCTAATCGACCTCCTGAGCGCGACAGGTTTGCAAGCGATCGAGGTCAGCAGTTTTGTTTCTCAGCAGCAAGTGCCACAGATGGCTGATGCTGCAGAGGTCTTTGCAGGAATTCAACGACAGCCAGGTGTTGATTATTCTGCCCTGGTCCCCAATCTCCAGGGTTTGGATGCGGCCTTGACCGTCGGGGTTGCAGAGGTTGCGGTTTTTGCCGCTGCCTCGGAGACGTTCTCGCAACGCAACATCGCCTGCTCTGTTGCAGAGAGCCTGGAACGTTTCGCCGCGGTCATCAAATCCGCTCTTGCTGTTGACGTCAAAGTCCGTGGTTACATCTCGTGTGTGGCCGGTTGCCCTTATGAAGGTGCTGTTCCCATACAAAGAGTTGCCGAACTCGCTCAACATCTGGCCGATCTGGGCTGCTACGAAATCTCTCTCGGTGATACGATCGGCGTCGCTACTCCAGGACAGGTAAAATCCTTACTGCAAAGGGTCTCAACACAGGTGCCGATGAAGCAACTGGCGGTTCACTTTCACGATACCTACGGTCAGGCCCTTGCTAATATTTTTAGCGCACTGCAAGAAGGGGTTGCCGTGGTTGACAGCTCTGTTTCAGGTCTCGGTGGCTGCCCCTTTGCACAGGGTGCTTCCGGCAATGTGGCTACAGAGGATGTCCTCTACATGCTGAATGGCCTCGGTGTCTACACCGGGGTCGACCTGGACAGGTTGATTGGGGCGG